>JANRME010000270.1:0-4585 GCA_033761835.1 Saprospiraceae bacterium | reverse complement strand
TTAACAAAAATAAATTTACGCTTATGCCTACCAAGGATTACATTCCTACGACGGATGCTGAGCTCATTCCATGGCTCACCAATTACAAACTGAAATTACAAGAAGTGACGACGCAATTAACGTTACCGATGCAACCGGATGATAATCTGCCTTACGAGATTGATCTATTTATTCAGTCCATTCATACGACTACGACCAAAAAGGAAGAATGGTCGAGGTCGGTAGCGGATAAGAATAATCTGGGTGAAAAGATATTGGCGAAAATACGCGCAAGGACGAATCTGATCAAGGCCAGCGCCGGCTATACGGAAGGTATCGGGCAGGAACTGGGCATTATTGGCGCGACGAAGAAGGTAGATATGGTGTTTTATAAGCCTATTATAAAAGTGGAGTTGATCGCTGGGGTGGTACGTATTTCTTTCAAAAAGAATAGCACGGATGGTGTAAATATTTATCGCCGCCGCAAAGGGGCGCTTACCTGGGAGTTTTTGGCACGGGATACCGTCAGCCCTTACGAGGATCGCATCCAACTGCAAAACCCGGGACAGCCGGAGCATTGGGAGTATCGCGCCATTGCGGTCATTAAGGATCAGGAAATCGGGCAGCCCAGCGATGTAGTGGAGGTGGTGATTGGGGGTTAAAGTTGGACGTACGAGGTTGGAAGTACGAGGTACGAATCGCCTGCGGCAACTGCGTGTCGCCTTAGCTTTCCACGAGCGCCGAAGCTATTCAGCGGAGGCACTAGCGGTGGCGCAGCCTATGGCGACCGAAGGAAGTACAAATTTTTGAAAATACGCTTGCTTATTATTAGAAAAACTACTATTATTGTAAAAGCGAATAACATTATACAGAATTACATTTCTTTTCTTTTCCTACCCAAACAAAGCGAATACTTCATGAGGCTATTTTCGATAGGCGTTTATGCTATCGGTGTGTAATGATTGATTTTATAATAGCTAAAAATATAATACATTATGGACTTACCTTTTGATCTTGACAAGCTTCCAACGCCAGAGGAGATCGAAGAAATGATAGAAGCGATGGAGGGTTTGAAGTTTTATCTAAAAGAAACGCGGCAGCAAATTATCGAGGACAAAGTCAATTTAGACGGTGGTATGACGCCTGAATTTGCAGCTTCCAAGCAGGCGGAGCAGACGGCATGGGTGAAGGAGCTGGTGCGAATGCAAGCCGAGCTTAAATCCCTTGGGGAAACACTGGAAGACGTGCAGTTTGCTATAGACACTTATAGGTTTGAACAGGCGAAAATCGTGCACGAGGCATTGCGCGAAGCCAGCAAAACGGATCCTTCGCTGAAGGAAGCTGTAGCGGAAATGGATGCCTTGTATGAAGATGCTATGCGCGAGCAGGCGGAGGAAGATGCGGGTGCTTAAATGTTCTTCCCGAATCTCTTTGGAGGCTTCACTGCTGTGAATACACTTGATGCATAATTATTTTTTTACATCTTAAAATTATTGCAGATGACAAATTTACCTTTTGATTACGAACCTCTGACACCGGAGGATATGGAGGAAATAGATGAAGCGCTCCAAAGCCTGGAGGAGTTGGTGTTGGATAAACGGCAGCAAATCATGGAGGATAAAATAAACTTCATGGCGGCCGGAGGTGGTATGACACCAGAATATGAAGCGGCATATCGGCAGCAACAAGCCGCCGAGATTCAAATGCTGGATAAAATGGAAAGTCAAATATCAAATCTCACGCAAAAAATAGAAGACACTATATTGGTACTGAATGCACGACTATTTGAACGAGCCAAGGTGATCCACCAGGCATTCCGCGAAGCCAGCAAAACGAACCCTGATCCTGCGCTGAAGCAAATCGTGGAAGAATTGGATGCCTTGTATGAAGATGCCAAGCGCGAGCAGGGGGAAGATGATGCGGCTGCGTAGGATAGGAATAATGGAACCCTTTCTATTGGAACTTGTCCATCCTATAAAACTGTTGTATTTTTGAAAAAAGAAAAGCTTATGATGCGAAGCGTAAAAGCGATTTATGATGGACAAAAGTGGAAGTAACCACACCTCAAGAGATAATTGTTGTGTTTCTGCATGATGACAGAACAACAGAAGAAGGTATCCAAGCCAACGAAATTCAGGAGTTGATTGAGCATAGCGCTGCTTTCGATTTCTTGCATAAAGAGGAAGAAGACGTTTACACGGATGCTGACCTTAAAGTGCGTTACAGATGATGCCCAAGAAAATTGTGCTGACCCCCTTTCCATTCACTGATCTTTCCTCTACCAAACGCCGCCCAACTGTGGTACTCAGCAATCGAAAACCCAACTCGTCTGATGTAATCGTGGCGTTCGTGTCCTCTGTCATTACTGCCAATGTGGAAGAAACGGATTTTGTTTTGGAATTTAATCATTCTGATTTCGGCTTGACGGGTTTGCGCAAGCGCTCAGTTTTAAAATGGATAAACTGGCAACATTAGATGTGCATATTTTCACCGGTGAAATAGGTGAAGTATCTGATATAATTTTTTAAGAACTGAAAACACGTTTACGAATAGCTTTAGATTTACCGTAATATAACCCTATTTCCATCAAGCCCCAGAAGAGACTCGATGGAAATAAGGTCATATTATTATTCTCACGCACGCGGGTCGCGTTTAGGCTTCAATTCATATTCCTTCGGTGGTTCTTTACCTAATAAATGTTTTGTAAAGAAATCCCAGCGGCGACGCATCATGTAATAATTGTCTTCGCCAAAGCCATGGCGCGCATTCGGGAAAATGATAAGATCGAAATCTTTATTGGCTTTCACCAAAGCATCCACGACTAAGTAAGTGTTGTAAGGCGGCACATTATTATCCATAGCGCCATGCGCAAGTAAGAGTTTGCCTTTCAGATTTTTGGCAAAATTTTGATTGGCTTGATCTTCGTAATTCGATTTGCCAGTGGAATCTTGTGTCAGAAGACCGATATAGCGCTCGCCCCAATCGTCCTCGTAGTTGCGATTATCGTGGTTGCCCGATTCAGAAATGCCCGCTTTGTAAAAATCAGGATAGCGAAATAGCGCTGCAGCGGTCGCAAAGCCACCACCAGAATGCCCCCAGATGCCCACTTTATCAATATCTATATAAGGATGCTTTTCTGCTAATTGCTTGATGCCAGCGATTTGATCTTCCAAAGTATTGTCGGCCATATAGCCATAGCAAACGTCATGGAAAGACTTCGAGCGACCGGGATTACAAGTGCCGTCGATTACTATAACAATCATACCCAATTCAGCAACTGCCTGATGATCAGAGCGGGATGCAGAAAACGAACGGCTGCCCACTCCCCCACCCTGCGGCCCAGGATAAATATAATTCACCACCGGATATTTTTTCTTCGGATCCAAATTGCTGGGCGTAAACATTAAACCGTATAAATCCCATTTGCCATCGCGGGATTTAACAGTAACCGGGGTCGGCGGCTTCCAACCTGTTGCCAGCAAGCGAGAGATGTCTGCTTTTTCGAGCGTAGCGATGAGTTTGCCGTTCATGTCGCGCAACACAGCTACCGGCGGCACATTTGGTTTGGAATAAGCATCTACAAAATACTTATAATCAGGAGAAAACGTAAGCTGGTGATTGCCATCTTCGGGTGTTAATAATTTCAAATTCTTGCCATCAAAATCAATCCGATAAAAATGACTAAAATAAGGATCGCGCCCTGCCTCGCGGCCGTTGGCTTCAAAGAACAAAACGCGGTTTTGCTCGTCCACTCTCAACAAGCGTGTGACAACAAAATTACCTTTCGTAATCTGGTGCTTCAGTTTGCCAGTCGTTAAATCATAGAGATACAAATGTCCCCAATCGTCGCGCTCGGAATACCAGATAATTTCATTGGAAGCAGGCAAATATCGCCAGTTGACCATACCTCGGCCCGATTCATATTGCGTGGCAACGATTTCTTCCATCACATCGCGCACTTCTCCCGTTTTGGCATCCGCAATTCTTAATTTCGCTTCTTTGTGATCGCGCGAGCTTGACACGAAAGCCAGCGTTGAGCCATCAGGGCTCCATACATTATCATCAAATGATCCAGAACAAGCAATATCGTCGCAAAGCGTGCCACGACGCGGGTCGGGCGGTAAATTCAAGCGAATAATTTTTGGTGCATCCACTTCGATAATCACGCGGTGAATTCTGATAATATCCTTGTCTTCTGGCAAAGGATATTTCCATGCCTCCAGCTTCGGCGTACCTACATTAGTGGAAACAAGAAACATATCGCTCACATGGCGTTGATCCTGTTGGAATGTAGCGATTTTCCTAGAATCAGGCGACCAAAGTACAATCGGGCGATCACTTTTTTTCCAGCCGGCATTATCTGTTGCATACCCAAAATTTTCGATGCCATCGGTTGTCAATTGAGTTTCCTTTCCAGTAGCAATATCGCGTACCCATAAATTCCAATCACGGATAAAGGCAGCTTTCTTACCATCAGGTGAAATGGCATCATTGCGACCACCTCTACCCCTGCCTTGGGGTTCTTCGGATGAAGATTGTGCACCCGGCACAAGTTTCTGTAAATCAGTATTAACAGTACGTGAGCCATCAGCAGGATTAATCAATA
>JANRME010000269.1:0-4423 GCA_033761835.1 Saprospiraceae bacterium | reverse complement strand
CAAACGACTTTCCCAAAAGGCGTGAATCCCCAATTGATTGCTTAATTGTCCATTATAATTTTCAGTGGTATGTAATGGAACATGGGCATCGCCAATATAATGTCCCATTTCCGCTGAAAGACGTAATATCCGAGCCGTATTTTTCTGCCGAAAAGCCTCGGTCAAATTGCGCTGCATTACCAATAAATGATAAGGCAGGATGCCATGCTCCGAAAATCGATCCACCGCAAAAACGCTTTGACAGGGTATATCATAACCTACTAAATAAGTCAGACTATCCTTTGCGATAAACCATTCTTCTTCATAATATTGTTTTAAAATATTTTGAGTAAAAAAACTGCGGTATGCGCGTTGCTCCACGACTGCGCCACTGCGGCTGCGCACAAATTGCCCATCCGTTTCAATTAACTCATTTCCAAATAGTTGCACCGTATCGCCTTCCATATTAATCATATAAATATCGGTATATCGCATCAAAGCGTCCGTCCAGTCGCGCGGCACTTTATTAAAAGGATAGACATCATAACGATCAATATCGATATAATGTCGTGGCGCTTCGTGCTTGGTAGCATAGCGCCGTTTGTCAGGATCCACGGAGTGTTCGGTAATGTATTCGATATTTTTTTTATAAAACCCGATCATTTCAGGAGGTAGTGTAAAAACTGCCATCCGATTAATACGACGATGCCCGTAGAATCCCCATTTATAATGGAAAGAAGTGCTAATAATTATTGTAAATAATAGTATAAATATCCATTTAATCTTCATATAAAAAGCTTGAGTTCTTCAAATTTAAAGCAGAAAACCGGAAAATCAAATAAAAAATATTTGCCGTCCGTATCTTTGGCTTAAAGAAACCACAAACTATGGGAAGGCGACCATTACAATTCGAGGATATACGCCCTGATTTTGAGCAATATAATAAATTTATTCAGGCGAATCGTTTTCCGATTTCCTTATTGCTGGATGGTGTGGATGACGTACGCAATGTCGGTGCGATCTTCAGATTAGCGGATGGCGCGAGATTAGAAAAAATTTATACATATAACTCCAAAATAATCAGAATAGATAAACAGCTGAGGCGCGTTTCCCGCGCCACCGAGCAGTTTGTGCCGTATGAGCACTTACCGGATTTGGCGGCTTTACAAGCATTAAAAGTAATAAAGCCTTTGATAGGTTTGGAATGGACGAATGATAGTATTCTTTATACGGAATATCAAATTCCAAAAGAAGGATGTATTTTGGTTCTGGGAAACGAAGAGTGCGGTATTTCGCAGGAAGTATTGAATTTATTGGATACTTGTGTGCACATTCCAATGTATGGCGTCAAGACTTCCCTCAACGTAGCAGTAGCCGCAGGAATTGTGATGTATGATTTTTTGAATAGAATGAATAATTGATAAGAAATCGTATAATAAAATATACGAACATTCATTCCTCCTATCATTCCATCAAAGCATATCAGAATCTTTGCTTTCTTCTTTATGATTCACCAACCAATAAAAACCAACTAAGCCAATGCCGCCAAATAGCAGAATCATTGAAAAATAAGCCACCTCAGACTCCATGCCAAAGCGATCCAGGATACTCCCAAAAAATAATCCAATACCAGACATAACACCCACAATCCCCAATTTCAAAGCATTTTTGTTTTCGCGTTTCGGACGATCAAAAATTTTGGCGTCTTTCCCGCTTTCAATCAAAGCCATGCGTTCCTGATGGCGCGAATTATAGTGCATATACACCCACACGATTACGGCAGTGAAAAAACCAGCAACAGCTATAATCGGAATTAATATTGCAGCACTGTTCATTCTCTATTATTTTTAATTCAAAAATAATTTTTTAACTTAATGGCTACGACGAGCAAATCCTTCAACTGGTTGCAATTTTTTGATAAAATTTGCGTAATGCTTTAAAAAGCGCCGTAAATTAGGCTTTTATTGTTTTTCATCAAACGAATTGCACGGAAAACCATGTTGTTAAAAATCAATCCGGAGAATCCCGAAGGGCGAAAAATTCAACAAGTAGTCGAAACCTTAGAAAAAGGGGGCATCATCATTTACCCTACCGATACGGTATATGGCTTGGGCTGCGATATTTCCAATAACGACGCCGTGACACGCATTTGCCGCATCCGAGGATTGGAGCCGGACAAAGCGATGCTGTCCTTCATTTGTAAAGATATCAGCCAGATTTCTCAATATACTATGCCGATTGACAATGCCGTTTTTAGGTTGATGAAAAAAAACTTGCCCGGCGCATTTACATTTGTTTTGCCGAGCAATAATCAAGTCCCCAAAATGTTCAGAAATCGCAAGCGCACCATCGGGGTACGTGTTCCTGATCATCCGATACCGTTGGCTATCGTTGAAACTTTGGGACGACCAATCCTCACAACTTCCTTAAAATCAGATGATGAAGTATTAGAATATTTTACCAATCCAGAGAATATTTATGAGGATTTTAAAAAAATTGTGGACATCGTAATTGATAGCGGTGTCTGTGGCAATAATCCTTCCACAATTGTAGATTGTACAGGCGATCTGCCCGAAATCATTCGCAAAGGTGCAGGAAAATTGATTCCTTAATATTTCTATAACCCATTAAAAACCGATCAACTATGAAGTTATCAATATTTATATTGCTGTCATTTGTAATTCTCAGTTCCTGCAAAACAGCTCGTTTGCAAAAAGATATAGCGGGTAAACACATTGAAGAATTGAAAAACGGCGTGCTATTGGTGCGTTTGCGAACCCTGGAAGATAAAATCGCCGCTTTGCAGAAAATCGGCAAAACAGAACAAGCCGAAAGCGTGAAACAAGAACAAGAACTTCAAAATCAAAGAATTATAAATGGATTTAATAAATATTTCGATTTTTGCCCTGTTTATTTCTTCTATTCTATCCATGCCAAACAGATCGGACAGCATGATTTCTCCAACGTGATTTTTGATGCCCAAGGCGAGTCCGTTTCCTCAAATTTATTGGAAGGCAAGCCGTTTTATATTGGATATTATGGAGATTATTTAGAGCCTGGTGTCAGTACGCCGCTTAATATTCAAGCAGTGGCTATTCTCGATCAACATTTTGTACAGCTCGCTTCTCCTTTTCCGAAGCCAGGTAGTTCTTCCTTTAAACCCGTTTCCGCTTCTATAAGCTATGAGGAACAATCTGTAAAAAACATGAATGATAAACTCCATGAATTCCTGATTACGGCGCGCTACAGAAGAGAAAAACAAGCATTAAAAAAGGCAAGGAAAGGGCTTTCCGGTTGAAGGAATCTAAGCAAATTTTTAAGTAGGCTTTGTGTTTGAAACGACAAAGAAAACGCATTTATCCTACTGAATTGCTTTTATCTTTGTACCCAAGCACTATTCTGCAAAAGCGACATCATGAGGTTATTTTTTATTCTATTCATTGGGTTTGCATTCTTTTCCTGTCAAATTTTATTTGGCCAGACCGGTATTATTCGAGGGAATGTTTACGACAAAGAAAGTGGCGAACCCATCATTTTTGGGAATGTTCGTTTGGAAGGTACCAATATTGGCGACATTACCGATCTGAACGGTTTTTTCAGTCTGACGGTGCCTCCTGGCGATTACGTACTCATTGCGACTTATGTCGGTTATGATAGTGTATCCGTGAATGTTTCTCTAAAATCTAATAATATTGTTTATCAACGAATCAACCTGGCTACCAGTGCGGTGCAATTGAGCGCAGTGGATGTGACAAGTACACGTGAGCAGGCGCGCTCAGATGTGCAGGTATCAAAAGTGGTGGTGACGCCCAAGCAAATCCGTTCCTTGCCTACAACCGGTGGCGAGCCTGATATTGCTCAATATCTTCCAGTTTTACCTGGCATTATTTCTTCTGGCGATCAAGGCGGTCAACTCTACATTCGCGGCGGTGCGCCGATTCAAAATAAAATTCTGTTAGATGGAATGACGATTTATAATCCTTTCCATACCATTGGGTTTTTCTCTGTTTTTGAAACCGAAACAATTCGCAGCGTAGATGTTTATACCGGCGGTTTTAATGCGGAATACGGTGGTAGAATCTCAGCTGTGGTGGATATTAAAACCCGCGAAGGCGATAAAAAGGATTTTGGTGGATTGGTTTCTGTGAGTCCATTCCAAGCCAAAGCATTGGTGGAAGGCCCATTCAAAAAACTCAAGGATGACGGGGGTGGCAGCATTTCCTATTTGTTCACGGGCAAGCATTCTTATTTGAACGAAACATCAAAAATTTTCTATAATTACGCGACCGATACGACGTTTTTCTCTTTCGCTTCGGGCGATACAAGCCTTGCTGCTATTGCAGATGAAATTGGTCTGCCTTACCGTTATACCGATTTATACGGCAAAGTTTCTTTCGTCGGTGATAATGGCAGCAAATTAAATTTGTTTGGCTTCAATTTCACC
>JANRME010000268.1:0-3074 GCA_033761835.1 Saprospiraceae bacterium | reverse complement strand
AATGCTGATTTGACCATGTAAAGATTGAAAAATACCAACCCCGATCATCAGCAATAAAATCAAGATATTCAGCCAGATATAGCCTCGAATAACGCCATTACGGTGAGTAAATTCTTTTTGAACAAAAGGAATCATTTCGGTATAAGGCAATTCGGTCAACTTGATATATTGCGCTTCGTTGAATAACGCTTCAATCGTCGGTTTCATGCAATTTTGTAATCCTTTATAGGGTCAACGACTTTTATAACATTTTAAATGAATAATAGCGTTGTCCAAAAATAAATTATTAATAATTCTAATTTTTTGACAATCAAACATTTACTAAGTCTCGAAGATTTAGCAAATCTATCTTCGAACAAGTATAATAGAATAAAAATTATGTAATATTCTTGTCTGACGACAATATTCCATTATTCCATAATAGCCGCCACACCTGGCAGGGTTTTGCCCTCAAAAAACTCAAGCATTGCGCCACCGCCGGTCGATACATAACTCATATCATCCGCTAAATTCATATCATTGACCGCTGCCACCGAGTCGCCACCACCGACCAAAGAGAAAGCACCATTTTTGGTAGCTTTGGCAATTGCTTCCGCCACCGATTTTGTGCCATTTGCAAAATTTGGCATTTCAAATACACCCATTGGCCCGTTCCAAAGGATGGTTTTGGAATTTTTGATTGTCTCTGAAAACACTGCAATCGACTTTTCACCAATGTCCAAGCCCATCCAGCCATCTGGAATCTCGTTGCTGGGCGCGGATTTGAAATTGGCATTATTTGCAAAATTATCAGCAATGACAGAGTCTTCGGGCAATAGGAATGTAACACTTTTTGCTTTGGCTTTTTCTAGGAGTTCACGCGCAATATCGAGCCGATCTTCTTCGACCAAGGATTTACCTGTGTTGCCACCTTGCGCTTTAAAAAATGTATAAGCCATCGCGCCGCCGATGATTAGATTATCCACTAAATCCATCATTTTTTCAATAATGAGGATTTTATCAGAAACCTTCGCACCTCCAAGAATCGCCGTGAGCGGACGCGCCGGATTGTTCAGTACTTTGTTGCCGTTGGCGACTTCTGCATCCATCAAAAAACCGAAGCCTCTGGCATCTTTTGGGAAGAATTTAGCTACAATCGTAGTCGAAGCGTGCGCCCTGTGTGCCGTGCCAAAAGCATCATTGATATAGACGTCGCCGAGTTTTGCCATTTGACGCGAGAAATCTTCGTCGCCCTTTTCTTCGCCAGCATAAAATCGAGTATTTTCAAGCATCAGCACTTCTCCAGGTTGCAATTCGGAAGCCATTTTTTCGGCTTTTTCGCCCACCGTTTCATCGCAGAATTTTACAGGCTGACCTAGCAGTTCGCTCAAATGTGGTACAATATGTTGAAGGGTATTGTTTTCACGATCAATCGTGCCGTCTTTCCTTTGTGGGCGCCCCAAGTGCGACATTAAAATAGCGGAACCGCCATTATCCAAAATGTATTGAATGGTGGGTAAGGCTGCACGGATGCGCGTATCATCAGTAATATTAAAACTCTTATCCAATGGCACGTTGAAATCCACACGCACCAAAGCTTTTTTGCCTTTGAAATCTATATTTTTCATGGAGAGTTTGGTTTTAGGAAGAATTGAGCTACAAGAAGCAAGCTACAAGCTACAAGAAATGTGTTTTATCTCATGGCTTGCTGCTTGCCACTTGCTCCTCATTATTTAAATCTTCATAGCTAATTCAGCCAAACGAGTAGAATAGCCAGCTTCGTTATCGTACCAACCCACTACCTTCACGGTGTTACCGATGACCATGGTCAATTTGCTATCAAAAATACAAGAATGCGGATTGCCCAGAATATCAGAAGAGACGATTTCGTCTTCGCAATATTCAATAATGCCTTTCAACTTGCCATTTGCAGCCGCTTTATATGCAGCATTGATTTCTTCTACCGTCGCTGTTTTTTTCACAACAGCCGTAAAATCTGTGATCGAACCATCTGGCACAGGCACACGCATAGCGTTACCGTTGAGCTTGCCTTTCAAATGAGGCAACACCAAGCCTACTGCCTTAGCAGCGCCCGTCGAAGTCGGCACGATAGACAATGCAGCTGCACGCGCGCGACGCAAATCTTTGTGCGGTGCGTCCTGGAGGTTTTGATCAGCAGTATAGGCGTGGATCGTCGTCATGAAGCCATTTTCGATACCCAGCAACTCATCCAGCACTTTTACCATCGGCGCGAGACAATTGGTCGTACAAGACGCATTAGAATATATCGAATCATGTGCAGTGATCAATTCATCGTTTACACCCAACACCACCGTAGGAATATCGCCTGTAGCCGGCGCGGAAATCACCACTTTCTTAGCGCCTGCCTGCAAATGCCAGCCCGCTTTTTCTTTATCGGTGAAGCGACCTGTACATTCCAATACCACATCTACGCCCATGCTGCCCCAAGGCAATTTGGTTGGATCTTTTTCAGCCAATGCGTGAATCGCTTTGCCGTTCACGTGGATATACTGATCGTCGGCGCTTACCGTGCCATTGAATTTTCCATGAACCGAGTCGTACTTGAGCAGATGTGCGAGGGTAACATTGTCGGTGAGGTCATTGATCGCTACTACTTCTACATTTTTCATGTTGAGTAGGGTGCGGAAGGTTAATCGTCCGATGCGACCGAAGCCATTGATAGCAATTTTTGTTGCCATAATTTTATTCAAATTTAGGGTTTGAAAATATTTTCAAATTTGAGATGAGACATTTGAAATAAGAAATTTATAAAGCATTGAAAATAAGCGGTTTTTCAGATTTCAAACCTCGTATTTCTCATTTAAAAGAACTTAGTGTAAAAATAACAATAATTTGAATTTTGCTACTATTAGGAACAATCTTTTTTGATTGCTTGTTGTACTCCGTGAAACGATGGCGAAGATAAATTTCTGTGCGCGTATTTTCAGAAGTGACTGAGAGAAAAATAATTTTTGCGAAAAAATTTTGCAATCCTCCAAAACGATATATCTTTGCAACGCTTTTTTAAAAAGCAACTCAGGCTGGTCCGTTCGTCTAGGGGTTAGGACACGTCC
>JANRME010000267.1:0-2214 GCA_033761835.1 Saprospiraceae bacterium | reverse complement strand
GTTCACATATTTTCCACTTGTTCCATACTTTGAAGACGAAGGATAGAAAAGTGTCTTATTGGTATGGTGGTCGTTCGTTGCGCGAATTGTTCTATACAGAAGATTTTACAACGATTGAAAAAGAATTTCCGAATTTCTCCTACCATATTGCACTTTCTGAGCCACTGCCGGAAGATAACTGGACAGGATTAACAGGATTTATTCACCAGGCGGTATTGGATAATTATTTGAAAAACCATCCAGAACCAGAGGAAATTGAATACTACTTGTGTGGCCCGCCGATGATGTTGCAGGCGGTAATGAAAATGCTCGACAATTTGGGCGTACCCGAAGAAAATATCGCTTTCGACGATTTCGGGAACTAATGATAATTTTTATTTATAAAATGTAAAAGCGTCCTGCAATTTCAAATCGCAGGACGCTTTTACATTTTATGAATAACTCGACTTAATTATCTTTATTCGATAACTGTAAGTATTTCTCCAAAGCCATTGGCATACTCGGTGCTTCTGGTACAGGCGCTTCAATATTTGCTGTCAATCCACGTTCTTTTACTGCCTGGATGGTACTATTCCCAAACACCGCAATGCGGGTTTCATTTTGTTTAAAATCTGGGAAATTATCATACAAGGAAGTAATATCCAAGGGGCTAAAAAATACCAACACATCGTACGTCACGTCGCTCAGGTCACTCAAGTCGGAAGCCACCGTTTCATACATCATCGCATCCTGGAAATTGTAGCTATTTTCCTCCAAGTAAGAAGTCACTTCTTTAGCACCCAGATTGGAACAAGGCAATAAAAACTTTTCGTTTTTATGCTTTTTCAAATAGGAAGCCAGGTCTTCGATTTTCTTCTTACCCGCGAATACCTTGCGTTTGCGATAGATGATGAACTTTTGTAAGTAGTTGGCAATGTTCTCCGACAAGCAAAAATACTTGGTTTCTGGCGACATTTTAATGCGCATTTCCTCACACAAGCGGAAAAAATGATCTACTGCATTGCGGCTCGTAAAAATGATTGCTGGGTACTTGTCAGGATAAACACGTTGTTTGCGGAAGTCTTTGGCTAATACAGGTTCTACATGAATGAAAGGACGCCAATCTATCTGTAAGCCGTATTTTTGTTCAAGATCGTAGTAAGGAGACCGTTCTGGTTTTGGCTGCGTAACAAGAATAGTCTTTACTTTTTTGTAGGTTTCTGCCTGCGCTTTTCCGTTAACTGCCATCAAATAAAAGTTTTTTTTTACAATACCTTTCAAAATTGAATTTGGTTCAAAATCAATTTGACCAAAATCATGACAGGTGCGATTTCGACGGTGCAAATATACAATAAAAAGTGGAATCTGTGAAATAACAAAAATCGCTCGGCGATAAATAAGCTTCGCACGTAGCGAAACGCATAAACAAGAACAATCAAGCCTAATGTTCCAAAAATAAGAATGGGAGAAAGTGATTTCGGTCCGTACGCCAACAGTATGTTAATCGGTGTCAAAACTAACCCCAATACAATACCAAATACAACGATAAGAAAACTATAAAGACGCACTTCTTTCTCTGTTGGGAACGTAAATCCTATGATATTGAGCAATAAATGTTTTATTAGAAATAACCCGCCTAATCCTGCCGTACAATACGCCCATTGCAAAAAATGCCCTCCGGGAAGATAGAAATTGAAATATTTTGCCAAAAAATAGATAAATAATCCGCCGTTGATAAAAAAGAAAGCGTACAAAACGAGAAACGGCCAGGGACCTACGCTTTCGCGGTCACGATAGACCTGATTCATCATATTGTCCGTCAGGAAAGCCTCATATGCTCTACGGAAAAAGCTGCGCATCACCGTCATCAGGAGCGTGAGCGTGAGTAAAATGCCCATCACCATGATAAAAAGAAAACGTCCACGACGGCCTTCTTCACTAATCTGAGGGCGTGCGGGCTTTGACTTTGCACTTTTCTTTTTAGCAGAAGCGACAGATGGCGCTACGAGGTCGAAGGGATTGCCTGTACCACGCGATGCCACAGAATCATTGTTTTCGGGAGGAGCAGCCTCTAAGCGTGGGGTTAGTTCAAAAGGATTTGCAGTGTTTTGAGCAAAAGCAGGAAAGCTCGTGCAGCACAAGGTGAGAAAAATGACCGCCCATCCAGGAATTCTATTCAAAAGCTGAAAGATTATATCAGCGCAAAAATACAGAATCTATTTGTCATCAGAAAGG
>JANRME010000266.1:0-4133 GCA_033761835.1 Saprospiraceae bacterium | reverse complement strand
AAAGATTTGAAAATCAGGCAAGAAACCAAGTTTCCGTATGAAGAAAAAACAAAATTAATTATTACAGAAGGAGCTTCTGATATTACATTAATGATTCGTTACCCATCCTGGGTGAAAGCAGGCGCATTGAAAGTAAAAGTGAATAATAAAAATATTACGTATCAAAATACACCTTCTGCTTATGTTGCCGTTAAGCGGAGTTGGAAAAAAGGGGACGTTGTAGAAATTGCGTTGCCGATGCACACCCGTATTGAAAATTTGCCAAATGTATCTGAATATGTGGCATTTATGCATGGTCCGATTCTGTTAAGTGCGAAAACCGGAACTGAAAATTTGCGGGGCTTAGTGGCAGATGACAGTCGCTGGGGGCATATTTCAAGCGGTCAAAAATTGCCGTTAGATCAGGCATCGATTATAATTGAAGATAATATTACATCCATTGTTAAAAAATTAAAACCTGTGAAAGGCAAGCCACTAAACTTTACAGCGTCAAAAATTAAAATGATTAACCCTGTGGATGTAACATTTGAACCTTTTTATAATATTCATGATTCCAGGTACATGATGTACTGGATGGCGTTGAGTAGCACGCAGTACCAATCTTATGTTGACTCGATCGCAAGGATAGAAAAAGAAAAAGGGGCATTGCAAGCACGCACGATTGACTTTGTGGCGACCGGCGAACAGCAGCCTGAAGCAGATCATGCCATGCAAAATGCGCAGTCACGCAGCGGTACTTTTCAGGATGAATTTTGGCGCGACGCCAATAACGGCGGGTATTTCAGCTATCAATTGGCGACCAAGGGTGAAACGGATCTGACTTTGCGCGTACGTTACTGGGGCGCAGAATGGGGCAGTCGAAAATTTGATATTTACATCGATGAGGAGAAATTATTAACAGAAGATAATACCGGTAAATGGAATCAATCCAAATTTCAGGATATTGAATATAATATTCCTACATCAATGTTACAAGGCAAGCAAAATATTAGAATAAAATTCCAAGCATTGCCACAAAATACGGCGGGAGCGGTTTATTACATTCGGTTGTTAGTAAAGTAATGCAACCCACTTGTACAAACTAGAATATCTTTTTAAGAATTCATTGAAATCGATTTCAAAAACCGGATTTATTTTTTATATTTGTCTGATCGAAAGCATTTTATATAAGCGTGAGCAAGATAATCGCACTGAATTAAACTATGTAAATACTCTGTTTTTTCATACATTCAATTTGTTAGATTTGAGTAAAAGGCGTGACATTCAAAGAGCAATCGTTTGGGAAATGTCATGCCTTTACTATTAAAGCCTTTTCTATTTACTGTATTGATTATTTCGACTTTAATTTTGTAATTAATACATTTCCTCCATTTACCGCGGTAAAAAATCGCTGTTCATCCAGCCAATAAGATTTGCGGGTATCGCCCGGCAGATTTAAGCCGCATTTTTGATTGGGAATTAGCTGAAAAGCCCCGCGCCCATTGCCTTTCAGCAGGATGCCCCGCGACGCGTCTTGCCTGCCCATGTGGGCTTCATTGGGATAAAAATTGCCCGTAGCCAAGGCATCTAATTTACCATCCCCATCAAAATCTTTAACTAAAAACCCAAAAATAGGGGAGCGTTGCGCTTCCAACGGCAAGGGTTTTAGTATAAATTTTCCCTGTCCTTGATTTTCGGCATAACAACTGCGCAGCTCTTTCGCCTGCAATTGTAAGGCATCTTTTCGATCCTTTTCCGATAAAAGATCATTAAAAGCTGCTTTGCCATAGTCAGCGTAGCGGGTATATTTTTTGCGGAATTGCACCATTTGCTGAATCAACACATCCCGCGGCAAGGCTGGCACACAGACGCCTTGCAAATAATGCCCCATGATAGGATCGACTTTGCCATTTTGATTAAAATCTTTGGCTAACATTTGGACCGGCTGCTGCGGGGAAGCACGATAAAAAGTGTTCAAACCTTCATTGCCCAAGAGTAAATCCTCGTCCCCGTCGCCATCAAAATCGACGGCGGTCAAGGTATTCCACCAACCTTCGGAATCGGTCAAAGTTTCGACTGCAAATTTACCGTTTTGATTTTTAAGAATCGTCAGGGGCATCCATTCTCCCACCAAAAGCAAATCGAGGTCTTTATCTTGATCTACATCCATTGCCAGCGCATCGCAAACCATTCCAAAGTCCTTTAAAAATGGGGCAATCCGTTGACTCACATCCGTAAATTGTCCTTTATTATTTTGCAAAATGTAACTGGAAGCGGGTAGGGGATAAGCACCGGGGATTTGACGACCGCCGAGAAATAAGTCTAAATCGCCATCTTTTTCATAATCAAACGGATAAATATTTTGACAGTTTAAATTTAATTTCGGAAAAGTAGAAGATAGATTGAAATTAGCTTTTCCATCATTGAGCAAAAGCTGCGGTTGACTCGCAGTAGCGTCCTTCAAACCTTGTTCATTGTTATTGAAAGCTAGCAATATATCTTGGTCGCCGTCCCGGTCGGCATCAAAAAGAGCGATTGCGCCGACCTCCTGTTGGATGTTTTCAAAACCAGCGGCTGCCTGAAAATTCCCATTTTTTTGTTGCAAAAACAACTGCGTCGGGCTGCCCTGATACGCACCACCGATGATTACATCATTTAGTTGGTCTCCGTTGAGGTCGCCCACGGCGGCGGCGGGTCCATTTTTGGACAGCATTTTATGCAAAGCAAAAGTCTCATTAAAATCAATATAATTAGACTCTTTGTGTTGATATTGAAGCACTTGCGTAAGGGGTTCAAACGTGGGGGTTTGAGGAATTGTAATTTTTTTCCAGGGTTTGGCTTCGCTGATTTTAACCGTCAGGGTCTGATTTGTAGGAATTTTGTAAAGCGTTTGTTGCTGATTTTGATTCCAAATGACTTGCAAAGAATCGATTATTTGTATTTTTCCTAATCCAATCCAGATGCCTTTTTCTACTGAAGACAGATAACCGCGCACCGTGGAATGCTCAAACAATTGCATTTTCCCTTGCGACCATATTTTAATGGTAGCACCGATTCCATCTAAATTGCCTTTCTGACCTTCGAGTTTGATTCTCAAATAGTTAGGGTTTTTACTTTCCCGACTTTGATTTTTAAAAATAGAGGCTTCACTATCAATGTTGTTGACCACCAAGTCTAAATCGCCATCCTGATCGAGGTCCGCCCAGGCAGCGCCGTTGGAATAGGAAAACTCATCGAGCCCCCATTTTGTGGAGGCATTTTCAAAATTTAAGTTGCCCTGATTGCGATAAGCGTAATTACGCAATTTGATTTCCGGAACTTCCTCCAGGAGTTTTTCTAAGATTTTGCTTCGTGCCGCGTCACTGCCAAAAGTCGTGGAACCCCGATAATAATTGATAAAATCCAGATCGGTGACGTCTTTGCGGTAGCCGTTGGTAATGAAAATGTCTTTGTGGCTGTCCAAATCGAAATCGGCGAGTAGAGCTGCCCAGCTCCAGTCGGTTCTGGCAATGCCAGCGAGTAAGCCCATTTCGCTGAAAATGGGACTATTAGCCTCATTCCCTTCGTTGATTTGTAACATATTACGCATATATTGCAATTGATATCCGTATTCCGGTGAAATACTTCGCTCTTTTTTATCATAATCCGGTTTGCCCAGCATTTGCTTTTGGCGGGCGTTGTCTTCGGGCAGCATATCGAGTTGGAAGAGATCAATTTTGCCATCGTCGTTTATATCAGCAGCGTCAATTCCCATTCCAGAATGGCTGGTATGCATTGTTGCCGATTGGATGACGTTTTGAAAAGAGCCCTTGCCTTGATTGAGGTACAGGATGTCACTGCTCAGGAAATCATTAGAACAGTAAATATCGGGCAAACCATCTTGATTTAAATCACTGATTATCAGCCCTAAACCTAAACCTTCAAAGCGAATGCCCGCTTCAGCCGATACATCCACAAATACAGGGTGTCCATTTGCACCGAGGCCTTCATTGCGGTAAAGCTTATCCGTTGAAGGGTAAGTGCCATTGTTGACCAAACGACGCAAGGTGGCGGGGTTTTGTAAATCCGGGGCGGTGTTCAGCAAAAAAGCGTCGAGGTCGCCGTCTTGATCGTAATCAAAAAATGCACTTTGGGTCGTAAAGCCATCATAATCC
>JANRME010000265.1:0-23731 GCA_033761835.1 Saprospiraceae bacterium | reverse complement strand
CGACCATTAAATTGCTGCCATCCTTGGGTTGTAGCAATTTCAGATTGCGTAGCATGATGAGCGACCAATCGGTATTCCCAACCATATACTGAAACAGGTCGTGGGTGTTGACGCAAGAGATCAGCATACTGTCTTTGGATGAACTATAACAATTTTCGCATACTTTTGCAGCATAGCGATCTTTCATTTCATCCTCATCTTCCAATAAAATTCCGTAATGCGTAAAACCTTGACTGCCATTATCATCGGTGTATTTTACCCGTAAGAGTTGTACTCGATAATGCGTAGGCGAGAGTATTTGGTACAATTTGTAAGTCAAGTATTCCCGAAGAATATAATCGTCACCAACCTCATTATCAACGCAGTGCGTCACTAATTTAAGATCGTTGTGATCACTGAATCCTGCCGCTTCTAATTCTTTTTTTGAAAAATTAATAAAGAGCGGCGGGAAAGGGCAAATCCGACGGCGGAACTTGCCACGCACCTGGAGCTCTACTTTCCAAGTTCGTTTTTTACCATTTTCGTCTTTGTAAGAAAAAGTAGCCGGTATTTCTTCTTCGGTGCGTTTGGTATTGAGTAAGGAATCAATATCGGTTTCTATTTCTACTTTAAGTATCTCTTCAAAAGTCAGGTGCTCAAATATGCTTTTCTCCATTTTGCTTTGGGCAAAAGAGAAGCGACTGAACAATAAAACAGAAGACAAAAGCAAAAATAGCTTGAAAGGAATAGGCAGTAGGTTCTTCATAATAAAGTTTTTTCAACTACTGCAAAGTTCGCATAGTCTGATTGAGATTCTCGTGTTTTTCGACCAAAAAAATTAAAATATCTATGGACTTGTTTTGCGCAACTTCGATTTTCTAATCCAAACGACGAAACCCACCAAAATAAGCCCGATGGCTAAAAAATCCAAACTCCATTTGAGAAGCGAAAAAATAGCGGTAACCGAAGTCAAGCCATTGGCGCGGGCTGGTAATTGATTGATTATGAATATGATACCAATATTTTCGGCAAAATCAAAAAGCATCCCTTTGAGCGGAATCAGCGGCAGCCAGCGTACCCAATTTTTATTGGGCAATATGCGTGTCCACAAAAAGGCAATCGTCAAAGCAAAAGCAAGTCCATAAATAATGGGGTAAATAATATCCACGCTGAGTTCGATATTTTTATAATAATTGAGCGCTTCGGCATTATAAGCAGAGAGTATCTCGTAAGCCCGATCGGTCGAATACGTAGGTATTTCTAAGTCAATTGGTTTAATACCAGAAGCATAAGATTGTAATTTCCGAGCAACCTGAGGCATCACCAGACTCATCATAATAAAATCGAGCAATAGGAATATGATTACATTTCGGGCGGTAGCCAGTTGGTGGAATTTATTCAACATAAAATTACGTTTTTTCGCTTTATAACACCTTTGCCTAATTGGCGCGGCATTTAACACGAATTTAGGATTTTGCATCAAAATATTTACATCGGGTAGTCGTTTTCACTTACACAACCAAAAACCGGATTACCCATGACATTTAATCGTAATAAGTTTATTCGCACAACAAATTATTTGAAAAATATCTCGCTGGTCTTATTGGTCGCTTTTATTACGGTGAAATGTGATGTTCTGAATGAACTCACGACCGAGCCACTCCCCAAAGCTGGTACCAGCAAAACCACCCCCAAAACGCCTACTTCGAGCAAAGAAATAGCGCTTCGCCAGGATATTGTCACTTATGCCAAAAAGTACCAGGGAACAAAGTATCAAGCTGCCGGGAAAACACCCAAAACGGGCTTCGATTGCTCAGGTTTTACTTGTTATGTGATGGATAATTTTGATATTGATTTATCGCCGAGTTCGCGCACACAGTCAACACAAGGTACTTCCAAGCCAATAGAAAAAGTAGAACCAGGCGACTTGATTTTCTTCCGTCGTAGCAAAAGTGAACCAATTTTTCATGTGGCAATGGTGGTAGAAAACGATCGTAAAAGCTTGAAAGTAATCCATAGCACCTCGCGCGGTGTAGTCGTTGATGATATTCTTGCTTCGGAATACTGGAAACCCAAGATTGATTCGGCACGGGATGTAGTTTCGCTGGCGCAGTGAGTGGCTTTTAGCAAATCACATAGTTTTATTAAATTGCGGTTTTTGCAATTGAAAAAAACGATGATCACTTTCCGAACGGAGCTGCCGCCTTTTAATTCCGATTTTTTCATTACCCATCAAGATTGTTTGATGAGCATTGGTTCCTGTTTTACCGAAAACATTGGAATTCACTTGCAGCGCTTGAAATTCAATTCTTTTCTCAATCCTTTTGGGATCATTTATAACCCGATTTCGTTGAGTAATGTGCTCCACTACTTGCTGTCGGATCGCACGTTTTCTGAGAAGGATCTTTTTCTTCATCAGGAGCAATGGCACAGTTTCATGCATCATGGCAGTTTCTCTGGCTTAGAAAAGGAAGCAACACTTGAAAACATAAACCAATCACTTCTCGAAGCAAGGGCTTGTTTTTCAAAAGTCAATCGCTTGCTCATCACACTCGGCACCGCGAAAGCCTTTATTTACAAAGAAACAGGCGAGATTGTAGCAAATTGTCATAAGCTGCCCGGGCAAACTTTTGAGCGCCAACGCTTGCACATACGCGATATTGCAGAAGCATTTGAACCCATATTACGCGATTTGAAAAAACGAAATCCTGATTTGCAAGTGATTTTTACAGTGAGCCCTGTGCGCCACATCCGTGACGGTTTGGTTGAGAATCAGCGCAGCAAGGCAGCTTTGCTCATTGCCATTCAGCATCTTTGTGAGGATATGGATTTTGTATATTACTTCCCAGCTTACGAATTGATGATGGACGATTTGAGGGATTATCGTTTTTATGAAGCGGATATGATTCACCCTAATCAGATTGCGATTGATTATATCTGGCAGTATTTTTCGGAAGCTTTTTTCGATCAGCCTACAAAACAACTCAATTCAAAAATTGAAGATATTTTACAAGCCGCCCGGCACCGCCCCTTTCGCCCGCAATCGCAGCAACATCAAGCGTTTTTGCGCAAACAATTAGAAAAAATCGCAGCATTGGAAAAGCAATATCCTTATTTGAATTTTATACAAGAAAAAGCAATATTTTCGAGCCAATTGGCATAAAAAACAAAAGCCGACCGCAGGGCCAGCTTTCGTTTTTCACTATGACTAAAATAACGCTCAAATCTTATTGCACTACGATGTCTTTGTAATACGTTTTATGTGGCGTCAGCACTTCCACCACATATTTGCCCGATGCCAATTCGTCGAGATTGTAGCGGCGCTCTACTTTCAGCACATTTTTCATGCTGTCTTCAAAAATGGTATTACCGAGCTCGTCCGTCAAACGGAAGTTTACATCAGCAAGGCGGGTATTAAACATCATCAGATCCAAAGCATCGTTTTTCCAAGTCATTGTCGGTACAAAATAGGTCTGGCGCTCTGCCGCATTTAGCAAGATTTGGTCATTCTTAATGCTAAAAGGTTGAATGATTTCACGAGTACCCGCATACACGATTACCTGATAATTGCCTTCTTCTAAGCTTTCTACATTGAAAATTTTGGCAAACTTGTCGCCTTCTGATGTCTTGGTTTCCAGTACAAAGCCGTTCTTAGTTGCAATTTCAACAGTAACTGCGGATGTTATTTGCTCAACAATCACGCTTACTTTCTTCTCAGAACCAGATTTCTCGATTCGCACGGTAGGAATAGTTTCAGCAGCAAACACAGTACTTGCGCTTACCAGCAACAAAGCCAATGCTAAGATTTTTTGAAAAGCCTTCATAATAACAGTTTTTTTAGTTTGAAATTAAGGGTGCAAAATGTGAAACTTCCTTTTTGTTTTTCAAATCTTACATTTTACACCTTATTCTTCTTTTATGTCGGTTACGGTTACAAAGGTATAGGCATAATGCAAGCCGCGCTACTATAATTTTAACAGATTTTGATGCTATTTTAACCTGAATAATTATTTTTAGAAATTAATAAGTCAAAATAATATCATTGTTTGCAGAACAAAATTTTGTATATGATTTTCTGCTCAAAACCCTGCTTGTCAAATGCTGCTTTTCGATGCAAAATGTTCCAAATTAAAAAAAGGTGAAGGTTTTATTCGACGATTCTCAAAATCAACTCGGCTAAGTCTATTTTTTATCAAAATTTGTCGCGAATACTTTGGAAGTGAGTATTAAAGTAGGCGTTTGACCTTGATTAAAGAGGTTTGCTTGCTTGCCTTGATTTTGGAAAACCTAAAAAAATCAATCGTTATAATCAGGCGAATCCCCAAAATCAAGGCTTATTTTTTTCTGTCGGTCACAAATACGACTAAATCTTCGAGCGATTGTCGGGCGGGTACATCAGGAAAAGTATGTAATATCTCAAAAGCCTCTTGGCGAAAACGCAACATCACTTCCAGCGCATACTCCAAGCCGCCGCTTTGCTGCACAAACTCAATGACTTCTCTTACTTTGTCGGGCTTGTTGTTGTGCAAACGAATTGTATTCATCACCTGGCGCTTCACCTCGCGGGGCGCATTGTTCAAAGCATAAATTAGCGGTAGCGTCAGTTTTTTTTCTTTAATGTCAATGCCTAATGGCTTGCCGACATCGTCCGTGCCAAAATCGAATAAATCGTCCCGAATTTGAAAAGCGATGCCGATTTTTTCACCGAATAGCCGCATTTGCTCGATTATATCCTCATTTTTGGTAGCAGAGGCTGCACCAGCGCTGCAAGCAGAAGCAATCAAGGAAGCCGTTTTTTGGCGGATAATTTCATAATAAATATCTTCTTTGATATCGAGTCGCCGTGCTTTTTCGATTTGCAATAATTCCCCTTCGCTCATTGCTTTTACTGCTTCCGACACGATTTCTAATAATCGAAATTCCTTATGCTTTAAAGATAGTAGCAAACCTTGCGAAAGCAAATAATCACCAACTAACACCGCGATTTTGTTTTTCCAAAGCGCATTAATCGAAAAAAAACCGCGCCGTTCGTAAGAATCATCCACGACATCATCGTGCACCAGGGTTGCCGTGTGCAGCAATTCTACCAGCGAAGCCGCCGAATAAGTTGAGTCGGTCACGCCACCACAAAGTTTTGCCGTGAGAAAAATGAACAAAGGACGAACTTGCTTCCCTTTCCGCCGTACAATATAATAAGTAATTTTGTCCAATAGCGGTACAGGGCTGCGCATCGCTTCCCGAAAGTGTTTCTCGAACTGCCGAAGCTCTTGTTCTACTGGTTCTTTTATGGTATTCAAGGATTTGACCATACAGGCAAATTTGAAAGCCTAAAACTACAAAACTTTAGAACATACCAATCTACCTGGCTGTTTGGAAAACTTTTAAAATTTTCAGAAAAAATTGAAAGATTAGAGTAATAATAGAAGATGCGGGAGCAAATGAGTGGATATGATTTCGTAAATCTTACAAGTTGCGAAATCTGGAATGTAAACGACCGCTTTGATCCATTACTGAAATGGAAATAATCTTTTTTGGATCGTATCCTTTATTTATTTTTCCTAAAAATTTCTAGATGATGAACTTACAGGCTTTATCTGCCCAACTCAAAGGCGATTTTTATAGTGACAACCTCCACCGCATTCTCTACGCGACGGATGCTTCCATTTATCGGGAAATCCCATTGGCAGTGGCGTATCCGAAGGATGCAAAAGATATTCAAACACTGGTGAAATTTGCAGCAATAAATAAAATTTCACTCATTCCGCGTACGGCGGGCACGTCGTTGGCAGGGCAGTGCGTAGGGCCGGGCATTGTGGTGGATGTGTCGCGTTATATGAATAAAATTTTAGAAGTGAATGTGGAAGAGGCTTGGGTACGGGTACAACCAGGTGTGATTCGGGATGAACTCAATGTTTTTTTGAAGCCGTATGGGGTGTTTTTCGGGCCGATTACAGCAACAGCAACGCGCGCGATGATTGGCGGAATGGTGGGGAATAACTCGAGCGGTACAACGAGTATCAAATATGGCGTTACGCGCGATCATGTAATGGAATTGCACACGATATTAAGTGATGGCTCAAACACAGTGTTTAAAAGCCTTTTGGCGAATGAATTTCAAGAAAAACTAAATGGAAATTCATTAGAATGTAAAGTTTATCGGCAAATTTATAAAGAATTAAGTAATCCCGAGATTCAGGAAGAAATTCGGAAAGAATTCCCAAAACCCAGTATTCATCGGCGCAGCACGGGTTATGCCGTAGATGAATTATTAAAGTCCAATATATTTACATTGGGCGGCCCTGATTTTAATTTTTGTAAATTATTAACGGGTTCGGAAGGGACATTGGCCTTTACTACCGAAATAAAATTGCATTTGAACCCACTTCCACCACCTGAGGAAGCCACTGTTTGCGCACATTTTGCTACTTTATCCGAATCTTTGGAGGCTACGCTGGTAGCGATGCGGCATCAGCCTTATGCTTGCGAATTGATGGATAAGTTTACGCTGGATTGCACGAAAGAAAATATTGCATTGCAAAAAAATCGCTTTTTCCTGCAAGGTGACCCGGAGGCGATTTTGATTATTGAGTTTAGAGGAGAAACGCGCGAAGAGGCGACCGCATTAGCCGAGGCGATGATTGCCGATATGAATATAACAGGATTTGGTTATGCGTTTCCTATTGTATATCCGCCAGATGCGAAGAAAGTAATGGCGCTTCGAGCAGCGGGCTTTGGGGTGCTATCGAATGTAAAAACCGATACGAAGCCGATTGAATTTGTAGAAGACACAGCAGTTGATCTGCCGGATTTGCCTGCTTATATTGAAGAATTCCGAAATTTGATGACCGAATTTGGGCAGCAAGCAGTTTATTATGCACACGCAGGGGCAGGCGAATTGCATATTCGTCCATCCGTGAATTTGAAAACTTCAGAGGGCGTTCGCCAGATGCACGCTATTGCGGAGGCTTCCGCCAAATTGGTGAAAAAATATAATGGTTCGCTGAGTGGTGAGCATGGCGATGGTCGGGTGCGCGGGGAGTTCATTCCTTTAATGTTAGGTAATAAAAATTTTGAATTATTAAAAAGAGTTAAAGAAACCTGGGATCCATATCATGTTTTTAATCCGAATAAAATAACGGGCGCGCCGCCGATGGATCAGGATTTGCGCTATGTACAGGACGTACCAAAGCCAGCATTTGATACGGTTTTTGATTTTTCTGAAACGGGTGGCATTCTCAGAACGACCGAAAAATGTGGCGGTTCGGGCGATTGCCGAAAGCTGGCGCACGTTACTGGCGGCGTGATGTGCCCTTCCTATATGGCGACGCGCAACGAAAAAGATACGACACGCGCAAGAGCAAATACATTACGGGAATTTTTAACAAGAAGCGAAAATGGGGAGAATCGTTTTGCGCATGAGGAATTAAAAAATGTAATGGATTTATGCCTTTCATGTAAAGGTTGCACCTCGGAATGCCCGTCGAATGTGGATATGTCCACTTTGAAAGCTGAGTTTTTACATCAATATTATAAAGCAAAAGGGATTCCATTACGTGCCAAAGCCTTTGCCAATATTGGTAAATTGAATGGATTAGCCGCAAATATATCAGGCATTAGTAATTTCTTTTTAACCAATTCTATTACAAGTAATATAATAAAGCAAATTTTGGGCGTAGCACCAAAGCGATCCTTGCCGGAGTTATCCAATATTACATTACGCAAATGGTATAATAAATATTATCGCCGATTGCCAATCGAGGCTACGCGTAAAGTTTATTTCTTCTGCGATGAGTATACAAATTATAATGATGCGCATATCGGTATTAAAGCGATTGAATTATTAACGAAATTAGGTTACGATGTAATAATGCCAACGCACGCCGAGAGCGGCCGGGCGCATATTTCCAAAGGTTTATTATTGGAAGCGCAAAAAATGGCAAAGCAAAATGTAGATATTTTTAAAGATTTGGTAAATGAAAATAACCCTTTAATTGGGATAGAACCTTCGGCAATATTAAGCTTTCGAGACGAATATTATAAATTAGTTGATAAAGAAAATCAGGCAGCGGCGAAAGAATTGGGTAAAAATGCTTTATTAATCGAGGAGTTTATTGCAAGAGAAATTCAAAAAGGAAATATTACATCTGAATTATTTACATCGGCATCAAAACAAATTTTATTACATGGTCATTGCCATCAAAAAGCCTTGTCGAGCGTGGATGCGAGTGCTTGGACTCTGGGTTTGCCCGAAAATTATGTAGTCGAAGTGATACCTTCCGGTTGCTGCGGCATGGCGGGTTCGTTTGGTTATGAAAAAGAACATTATGATGTCAGTATGCAAATCGGAGAGTTGATCTTATTTCCGGCTATTAAAAAAGTAAATAACGATGTAATAATTGCTGCGCCGGGCACGAGCTGCCGGCATCAGATTTTGGATGGTACGGGCCGGAAGGCCTTGCATCCTGTGGAAGTATTATGGGAAGCGTTAATGGAGACTAAGTGACGTGGAGATGCGGAGACTAGTAGAGAAATGAAAATTATTTCAAAAAGAACTGAAAACCAATATTAAAATCCAGATATTCAGGAGTAAATTCTTCTTCAATTTGTCGAATATTATATCGAAAAATGCCTTCTAATGCTACATTGGATGTAATAAAAATATCCAACCCCAATCCTGCTGTAGCATTCAAACCAAAAAAGCTGGGTTCTGAAAATTTATCCGCAAACTGAAAACGCGTGCCGAAACCCCCGGTAACAAAGGGCTGCCAGCTTGCGCCGTTTTTGCCCATGTAATAACGAATGAATGGCTCAGGATTTATGATTGCATTTTGATCCGAGAAAGCGAGTTGGAAACTACTGCCAATAGCGAATCGATTGGAAATAAAATAAGCAACGCTTGGCATAAAAGAATTAGAAAGATTATTACCATCGCCAATATTAAATAAGCCGCCGCTTGCGCCCATGCCTATTAACCAGTTGCCTTTATTGATTGCATTTTCCTCGTCCGAAGTTTGAACATCTGATGGCGGTGGTAGAAAAAACTGCAAGCCGATATTATATATAATATGATATTGGTTATTATCTTCGCTGAATAAGCTTCGATATTGCAAAATGCCCTCCAATGCTATGTTCTGATGAATAAAATAATTCAAGCCACCGCCGAATGATAATATATAATCATTATTTTCTTGAACACTTTCTATATTATTCGTGAAAGTATTGATTTGGCCGAATGTCGCATTAAATTCCGTTTCCAGGAAATATTGCAAAATATCATAATTTTTCACAGGGAAATAATAACGTACAAAAGGAGAAATATTATAAGAATTAGAGGTAAACTTAAAATCAAATCCGGGTGATTCCGATTCGCTGAATGACCTTGTGAATCCTACGCTTGTGCCAATGAGCAGGCGGTCATTCAGAAAATAGCCTATTTTCGGGGCTGCGGAGAAATTATAATCATTGACATCATCGGAAACGCCCATAAACACACTAGAATTGCCACCAATCAGCCAGGTACTTTTTGAGATTTGAGCAGATGCAATAGTATAAAAAAAACTAAATAAAACTACGAACAAACTAAATATTGCTTTCATGGGAATTTTATACACTAATCATAAAGTCCCTAAAATAAGCAAAATCCTTGTTAGCAGTTGTTAAAGTTTACTTTGCTGGTATTTTTTTGTATAAACCGTCAAAAAGCGTCGTCCAGGTTTTGCCTTCGTCTTTTGTGATTTCCCAATGCTGGCGCACGGTACCATTGGCGTTGGGTGTCCAGGTGATGCGATTGCGATAAGGTTCACCTTTTTGATCTTTCATTACATCACTCCAAAGTACCATGTTTTCCTTCTCCAAATTACCTGAAAGTAAAAGACTGCCGCCTTGATTGTCCACCCAGGTTTGATGCCATTTTCCAGTCTGAGGATTAAAAAAATTATAGCTTGTACCAGTATATCCAGGGGTAGCGGAAGTCCAATTTTCCTGAATCGCACAGCTATCTTGCACAAAGGCAATGAGATTACGACCTGCTAATTTGCCATCGGGCTGATAGGTTTCCCAATTGCCTGCCCAAAAATCGAACTGACGGAATTCCGCTGCACAGCAAGGACAAGGATTGGCGGCAGTTTGTGCAAATGCCTTAATTGTAATTAAAGCTCCAATAATCGTCAAAAAAAGAATTTTCATAGCTTTATGTTTCAATAAAAAGGGTGATTTCTCTAATATTTGAATACAAATTAGCAGTATTTTGAGGGCAATTGAGTTGGTGAAAATTGGGATTTTGAGTGACCTTCTTTGAACAAAAGCGCCCAGGCATTGAAAGCATCTTACTCTCTTTGCACTAAGCGCTTCTAACAAAATTGGATTAAGTAAAAAAAGTAATCACCTGGCACCCTTGAGCGCCAGATAAAGCGAAAGTTATGCTGAAATGAAATGCAATAGATTGGCGAAAACTGGGAAAATGCTTTTCACCTGGATAAGCTTGCTTAACTTCGCCGTTCTATCGAATTATAAATTGTGGTAAATGAATAGTAAATTTTTTCTTTTTGAGCATTTCCCCGATTGCCGGCATCCAACTTTTGATTGGGAGTCCCACAATGAAATTTTTAAAAAACGGAATGTGATTTTCCGTGCGAAGACACGCTACGCGGATTTCCCAGAGCATTGGGGCTGCCTGTCTGTAAAAACAGTAGCGACTGGCATGGAAACATTTTTAATTGAAAATGAAAGCTTTATATTGAATAATGAGAAATATTTGGTTTTAAATGAAGGGCAATATTATGGTTCACACGTCGAGTCAGAAAAAGAAGTACAAAGCTTCACTATCAATTTTTCGCAGGCATTCGTAAGAGAGGCGATGAGCGCCATGTCTGGGGATACGACGCAACTTTTGGATGATCCTTTTTTAGAAACGCCTGTAATGCCCGAGTTTGTTCAATATTTCTACGAACATGATGTAGTTGTTACGCCTTTAATTCAAAAAATTCGACTGCTTTCGGATAATTTTTCGGAGCATCAATACCAAATAGAGGATAGTTATTACCAACTTTTTCAAGCTTTGTTACTGAAAAAAGAGGAGGTAAGTCGGTTTATTCAAAAAACACCTGCCCTTAAAAAATCTACACAAGTAGAATTATTTCGGCGATTGGCGCGCGCCAAAGATTATATGGATTCTCATTTCGCCAAGCCTCTTTCGCTCGAAGAACTGGCACAGGTGGCTTGCCTTAGTACTTTTCATTTTCTGAGTTGTTTTAAAACTTTACACGGTTTGACTCCTTACCAGTATTTGACTCAAGTGCGCCTGCGCCAAGCAAAAAATCTGCTTACAATAAGCGATAACTCCGTGCAACAGGTGTGCCATGCGGTTGGTTATGAGGATATTAGCTCCTTTAGTAAACTGTATAAAAAGACCTTTGGAGTACCGCCTTCCAAAACGGAGAAAATTGCTACCAATTAAGGAATATTTAAGATTTTATGCGTTTGCAAGCTGAGCCTCCACTTCGGATGCTGCATACAGTATTGAAGAGTTAAATGTGTATTTTGCTCACGTTCAGTACTATCCATCGGTTGTAGAAAAAAATATTGAAAATTGAGATGTTCATAAAGGCTTGGTACGGCATCAGGCTGCGGGAAAACGAGTTTTAATTCGTGCCCACTTGTTATTACAATTTCCGTTCCGGCTTTCGGGCTTACGCAAATCCAGTCCAATCCTTGTGGAGCTTCTATCGTTCCATTGGTCTCCACTGCTACTTCAAATCCTTTTTTATGAAATGCTTCGATCAAAGATTCGTCCAATTGCAATAAAGGCTCGCCGCCGGTGCAGACAACGTAAGGTTTCCCCTGATGCAATCCTGGTTTCCAAAGCGAAGCAACTTTATCCGCCAATGCTTCTGCCGAGTAGCGGCCACCATTCAAGCCATCCGTTCCCCAGAAATCGGTATCGCAAAATTGACAAATGGCCTTGTACCGATCTTCCTCGCGCCCGCTCCAAAGATTGCAACCCGTAAAACGACAAAATACTGCCGGACGCCCTGTCTGCGCGCCTTCGCCTTGTAACGTATAGAAGATTTCTTTAATTTTATATATTGTACTCAAGTGTAATGATATTATAATGGAATGGTCTTAATAAATACCTGAATTTTGATTGCATTAACAGTAAATGATGCTTACTAGTTTCTTTTTAGTTTGTATTTGATTCTATTTCGCTGCGTGTTGGAGAAAAACTTGTTTATTTTTGACCTTTCCAGATGAAATGAAACACGCTGTTCCGTATTTCAACACCACAATAGCAAAACTATGTTCAACCGCAGGAAATTTATTACCAACGCAACTTTAGGGACGGTAGCAATAGGTACTGGTTTGATTGCTTGCCAACCTTCTGAAAAAGCACCAGTTCAAAAGAAAAACCCTAATTCTAAAGAAGGTTTTCCGATCGTGATTGCTACCTGGAATCCTAATATAAAAGCGACGGAAGCTGCCTGGCAGGCTCTAGAAAATGGAGGTACTTCACTTGATGCGGTGGAGGCTGGCGCCAAAGTGCCTGAAGCTGATCCTAATGATACCAGTGTGGGTTATGGCGGTGCACCCGACCGTGATGGCTTTGTGACACTCGATGCTTGCATCATGGATAAGAATGGAAATGCCGGTAGTGTGACTTTTTTGCAAGGCATCAAACACCCGATTTCGGTGGCGCGATTGGTGATGGAAAAAACACCCCATGTTATGCTGAGTGGTGACGGGGCTTTGCAATTTGCTTTGGAAAATGGTTTTCAAAAGGAGAATTTATTGACAGAAAATGCAAAAAAAGCCTGGGAAAAATGGCTTGAAACAAATAAATACGAACCCAAAGCAGATGTAAATCAACATGATACCATTGGCATCCTGGCGATTGATAAAAATGGCGATATTGCGGGAGCTTGCACGACCAGTGGCATGGCGTACAAATTGCACGGTAGAGTAGGGGATTCACCGATTATCGGAGCAGGAATGTACGTGGATAATGAAATTGGCGGCGCTTGCGCTACCGGCGTGGGTGAGTTGGTGATGAAAACGCTGGGCTCTTTCTTGATTGTGGAACTGATGCGTCAGGGCATGACACCTCAAGAAGCTTGCGAAGAAGCGACAGCGCGCATTGCCAAAAGATACGGTGACACTTTGCCCGCAGGCACGCAAGTAGGCTATCTGGCAATTAATAAAAAAGGAGAACACGGCGCATTTTCTTTGGTAAAAGGCTTTAATTATGCTTTGTATCAAGTGGGCGGAGAAAATCTATCATTGGATGCCGATGCTTTGAAATCTTAAATCATTCTGTTAACTTGCTGACTATTAAGGGTTAAATATAAGATTTTATGACAACCTTAGAAAAATTAGAACGAATACCAACCAGACAAGACATCGCCGAAACGCATCAGGCTATTTTTGAATTTATTCATTATACTCCAATTCTTACTTGCGAAAGCTTGAATTTGATCTCGGGCGCAGAACTTTTTTTTAAATGTGAGAATTTCCAAAAAATAGGTGCTTTCAAAATGCGCGGTGCAGCCAGCGCATCTGTACGATTAAACGACGAAGAACTGGATCAAGGTTTGGCAACGCATTCCTCCGGGAATCACGCGCAAGCGGTGGCTCGTGCAGCTATGTTGCTTGGTGTGCCTGCGTACATCGTTATGCCTGAAACCGCGCCACCTGTCAAAGTAGCGGCTACCAAAGGCTATGGCGCAGAAATTATTTTTTGCAAAAATGTGGAAGACCGCGAACCGACGCTCCAGGAAGTGGTGGAACGCACAGGGGCTACTTTTATTCATCCTTACAACGATTATAATGTCATTGCAGGTCAAGCTACGAGTGCCTTGGAGCTTTTGCAGGATGTAGAAGAACTCGATGTAGTGATTGCTCCCGTAGGGGGCGGTGGACTTTTGAGTGGTACGGCTTTGAGTACGCGCTATTGGTCGCCGAGTACCAAAGTAATTGGTGCAGAACCTGAAGCAGTCAACGACGCCTGGCGCTCCATGCAAAGTGGTCAAATAGAAGTGAATACGACGACGAATACCATTGCGGATGGTCTGCGCACGAATTTGGGTGAAAAAACTTTCGATATTATTCAAAAACATGTAGATGATATTCTCACCGTTTCTGAAGAGGAAATAGTAGAAGCGATGCGTTTGGTGTGGGAACGTATGAAAATTGTGATCGAACCTTCCTGTGCTGTGCCTCTGGCAGCGGTGCTTCGCAATAAAGAGCGTTTTGAAGGAGAGAAAATAGGCATTATTCTCACCGGCGGCAATGTGGATTTGAGTAAGCTACCTTTTTAAAACCTAAATGAAAGGTTAAAAACCAATCCCTGTCGAACATTTCATATCGTTTGCCGAAACCATTGGCATTAAAACCTCTTTGTGTTTAATATAGTGTAACATTAAAACCCATGAACCATGATTACAACAATCTTCATCATCTGTGGATTGCTTTATATACTTTGGAAAAGTCGTAAATAATCCAAAAACAAAACTCCCGAAATTTCAGAAACTTCGGGAGCATGTCAGAAAAAATTAGAGTTTTAGGAGCTTATCTCTGTGAGATAGGCGTAGATGTTGATTTATCTTTTGATCTGAGTGGTTTCATCTTCCTTGCTGGCTGATGAAGTACTCTCAGAAAAGCGGCAATTTTTTGTGATTGCGTCGCTGATACCACTACCATCCTTGCTGTTGTAGATGCTGCCTTGCTTGATGTAAGACAGGTTATCTACAAAATTGCAGTTCATTACCATCGGCATCGCTTCACCTTGGTTACCCATGTTCAAAATGCCTGCACCGTAAGTAGCTTCGTTTTGTTCAAACACACAGTTGTCAATAATTGGGCTTGAAACACCCATCGTACCGTCGTTGTAAATGGCACCGCCATCCAGATCAGCGCGGTTCGCTATGAATTGGCAGTTGCGAAGCGTCGGGCTTGCCACACCATTCTGAGCGAAATTGTATAACCCTGCACCATCACGGCCGTAGTTGTTTCTGAAGACACAATTTACAATGGTCGGATTAGAAACGCCGTTAGAACCATCGTTGTACCAGCCGGCGCCGCATCTTTTTCTGTCACCTCTGGCAGCTGTCACATTAGAAAGCCCACCTGTAATCACAAAACCATCAATGATCGTATTTGCGCTTACATTTTTGGTATAAACAACCGTGTAGGAATTGTCTTCAGTAGAAGGCGAAGCAATTTCGCCACTGAGGATCGTTTGATTCGATTTCCAATCGCGCTCGTCCACGTCTTTTTCATGACCAATAAAGCCTCCAAAAAGCTTCACACCATCGGAAATGACAAACGAAACATTGCGGTCGTTACCTTGAGTAGGGAGGTATTTGCCAATAGCAACCCAAACTTGGTCACCATATTTGGCATTTTGCAAAGCTTGCTGAAGGTCTCCTATAGCATTCTGCCAAGAAGAGCCATCGCCATTGCTACCTTGCTTGACATACAGGATCGACCCTGCACTTAGGCTAAGTACCATTAAAGAAAAAACTGTAAGTAAAATTGCTCGTTTCACGCTAAACTGTTTTGAAGTTGGTAAACTAGTTTCAGGAAACTCGCGAGGAGTAACCCGTTTGGTACGAAGCCTAAAAAGTTTTTTTCTACGCTAAAAAATGACTTTCGTAACCAAAAGCGTCAAACAAAATGTACAAACGTTGGATAAAACTACATTAAAAATGAAATATGGGATATCAGTTAATGGGACTATTGCAATGATGGTTTGTCAGACCATCTGTTGGGATATTCAAATAATGGCACTAAGATAGGAATTTTTTATGCACAACCGCAAGCACCTTTGAAAGAAAATTCGTTAAAAAACCTGTTTTTCGATCAGTTTTGAGGGAACGGTCATTTCGATAAATGAAACGGTCGGTATTTTTTTATTTTTAAATTTTGATGCTTTTGATGTGGTAGACATTTTTGATGATAGGGATGCTTTTAGAATATAAACATCTGTAAAATCTATAGTTTTGTGTAGTATATCAAGTCCTTTTCGCCATGTTTTTGTTGAAATTTTTGCCATAAATTTGGAGATTGCCAACGAGACTGCAAAAAAATATGTCTGAAAAACATGACTTTCCTTCCTTTTTGCCGTATATTCGTAAAGAAAAAGCATTTTTCGGGGGCTTTTTGAGCTGAAGAAAAGTGATTATAGGCTATCTTTAACGAGGAAGAACAAAGTAATTGACCTGTAATTATTGATTGCTGTCCATTATGTTCAGGCTTGAATTATAAAGGAATCAATAATTATTTTTTGCTGTAGTTGCGTAGCAAAATTCAAATTTTTAGGTCCGTCCAATTGCTTGCCCGCCGAGCTTTGAGTTTCTTCCTTTTCCTAATAACAAGTCTATTGAAACTGCTGAAATCATAATTTTTGCATGAAATGTTGATAATGTTAATTTTTTGATGACAAAATCAATCATTCCATCAAAGAATTTAGTATTTTCGGCGGTTGGTATTTTTTTATAAAATTACCATCAACATGCTAATGAACCGAAGAAAACTAATTTGTGGAGCATTAAACCACTACACCTTGAAAAGAAAACTCTACCCTTTACTGCTGCTCTTCCTTTCAGGCTGGGCACTACAGGCGCAAGACATTCATTACTCGCAATTTTACAATGCGCCAATGAACATCAATCCCGCCCTTACCGGTATTTTTCGTGGAGACGCCCGCTTTATGGGCAATTATCGCCAACAATGGACGCCCTGGGTTCGCTATCTTACCTTTACAGGTGTAGCGGATATGAAGTTTTACCCGAAAGCACCTCGCAATGGCTTCTTTTCAGGCGGCTTGGAATTTAACTACGATCAAGCCGGTGATTCCAAATTGCAACTCCTTCATCTTGGATTGAGTGGTTCTTATACCCGTCGGATGAGTAATCATGCTTATTTGACGTTTGGTGCGCAGCTCAGTGGCAATCAGCGGGGCTTTAAGCTTGGTGCGCTTTCATTCGATGAACAGTACGATCCTGGCCGAAATCGCTACGATCCTAGCCTTGATCCTGGCGAGATAAATCTCAACAATAAAACCAACTTCTTCCTTGATTTAGGCGCGGGGCTGAATTTCCGTTTGCAAAGTTTGAGCGATGCCGAACTCGTGGACGAGATGAAGCAACGTAGTAAGCTGGACCTTGGTATTGGCATTTTCCATTTGAATCGGCCCGATCAGAGTTTTTATGAAGGCTACAAATCGAAGATGTTTATGAGGGTAAGCCCTTATGCTGCTGGTACGCTCCAAATTAGCGAAGATTTGGACGTGGTTGGACATTTTAATTTACAAATTCAAGGGCCTTACCGAGAGTACTTGGCTTTGGCGGCTTTGAAAGCGCATTTAAACCTCAAATCTGCACCACCCAACAAGTTTTTGTCGCTCCAAGCTGGCATTGGCCTTCGCTTTGATGAATTTGGAGACGCATTGTATCCGACATTGGAGGGCAATTATGGCCCTTGGCGCGTAGGATTGAGTTGGGATGTGAACATTTCAGATGCGAAAGCTGCTACCAACCGAAATGGTGGCCCTGAAATTTCATTGCAGTATATCATTAGCAAGCCATTGCCTAAGTTTAAAGCTTGTCCATTGATATAAAACTGTTGTTAATTGAAATTCAGGTAATTAGCAATCAGTAATAAAAATTTTGACTGGTTTTCTACTACCCCCAATTGTCCGTAATTTTCTAAAACCAGACTATCACACACTAAATTGCTATGAGTAAATCACTTTTTTTAATTCCCGTAGTATTGCTGCTGGCAGCGCAAACCATTTATGCCCAGCCCTCTATGCAGGAATGGCTCAAAGCTGCTAAAACGGCTTACGATACCAGCGACTATTACAACGCTTTCCGATATTATGATGCGGCACTCAAATATAAACCTAGCAGCGCCGATAGTATTGATATTCTTTGGAATTACGCGGAATCGGCCCGAAATTTCGATGCCTATTTATATGCTAAACGAGGGTATAAGCAGATTCTGAATAGTACCGAAACGACCTTAAAGAATCAATTCCCATATTCGCAAAGCAGCTTTTATCTTGGTAAAATGTACCAAACGCTGGGTTTGTACGACTCCGCTGCCATGGCCTATCGCTTTTTTATAGATAGTATTGCAAGGCCTGGTAGCCGCGAAGCTGCTATGTTGGCAGAAGCCAGGAAAGGTTTGAATGATTGTACTTTCGCTACGAATGAAATCAGCAAAGGCATTGATCTAACGGTGCTGAGTTTGGATTCTACATTAAAAGGTGTCAACTCGATTTATTCTGATTTTGGAGCAGCTTGGTGGAATGATACCTTATATTATACTTCTTTCAAATTTATCAACAACAAAGACAAAAATTACCTAAAGCAAAAGCGACAATATAATAAGGTCTTGACCGCCTCCGGCGGGCTGGCAGGTATGCTATTACCCGATTCGATCAATGTAGAAGGCGATCATGTAGCGCATACCGCTTTTAATGGAGATGGAACTCGGATGTATTACACCGTTTGCGAATATGTGGATAATGGTTCAGCCGAGGTGCGTTGCGACTTGTACGTTCGTGAGCGCGATGGTCGGGGCAGTTGGAAAAATCCTAAAAAACTGGCGGTGAATCTTGGCAATTCAACTAATACCCAGCCAAGCGTTGGTTTCGTAGAAAGAATCGGTCAAGAGGTGCTGTTTTTTACATCAGATCGAGCAGGCGGCCAGGGCGGATTGGATATATGGTGTGGCAATATTAATAGCGATGGCGATGTGGTAACGGCAGCGGCCGTGCAGGAAGTAAACACGCCTGGAAACGATGCGACGCCTTTCTTTTTGAACCTAACCCAAACGCTCTACTTCAGTTCGGATAGCCGCGAAGGGATGGGCGGTTATGATGTGTATGAATCTTCACCAACCGGCAATACTTGGTCATTCCCAAAACACGTGCGCTTCCCTGTGAGTACCAGCTACGATGATTTGTATCTGAGTTTGACCGGAGATGGCTCGAAAGGTTACATTTCCTCTAATCGCCTGGGCGCTGCGCAGATTGATCGCGACAAAGAAGCTTGCTGTTTGGATATTTTCACTTTTGATATGAAAGTGGATTTGATCGTGACTACCTGCAATCAAATGACCCAGCAGCCGCTTATCGGCGCTACAGTTGAATTGTATGAAATAAGCGATTATGGCGAGCAATTGATTGGAAAACCTCAAACCAATACAAATAGCAATAACTTTAGTTTCTCTTTGGCGGTGGGCAAAAAATACCGCATCAAAGCCATGTATCCTGGTTTCCGTACGGAGATCGATAGCGTGGATGTAAATACAGTTGAGTTTAAAGATCGGAGATTAGTAAACAAGCTGATTTGCCTTGGGCCGCCGATTGAATTGCAAGTCAATACGTTCAAAAAATTTAATGGCAATAGTCTGAACGGTGCAACGGTCAGTTTGTATGAAGTTACGCCTTCTGGAGAATCGCTTTTGGAAGGCAATACCAATCAAAACGGTAATAATTTTACTTTCCGCGTAGAACGGAGCAAACGTTATAGCATCAAGGCTTCGCGTCCTTATTATTTTTCTGAAATGATACCGGTTGATCTTACACCGCCGCAATATGAAGATTCCACCTTAGTGGTTAAAAATATTTATTTTGGTCAGGAGCATGAAATTGTAGTAGTGGATAGTGCTACACACGAAATTATTGCCAATACAACCTTGATTCGACAAGACCCAAGCGACAATACAGCCACAAGCTTGCTACGGCGTACCAATCCAGATGGAAGTACATTCTTGTACAATGCCCAGGCATTTGATAAGGATCGCAGTTATAGCTTTACGGCCGTCAGCCCTGGCTACAATCAAAATTCACTGGAATGGTCTTTTAATGCCTCCCGACAAGTGGTGAACGAAGGGCGCTTTGTAGATACGATTCCGCTGAATTTCAGACTTGAGGATGTTTCACTCTATTTCGATCATGACCGACCTGATGGTGGCTCTCGCCGCCCAGTAACTACTGCCAAATATGACGAAACGATCAATGTTTATTATGGCAAAAAAAATGAGTTTATTCGGGCGCTTTTCGGCACAGGAAGCTTGACCGAGCAGGATAGTGTAGAACGTGAGCGCTACATCAGCTTTTTCGATCGGGAAATGGGGCAGGAATTTGACCGTCTGAAGGTCATTGCGGGACGCCTGATGAAAGAATTACAACAGGGAAAAAAAGTAGAATTGACGATCCAGGGCTATTGTAGCCCTTCGGGTGCTAAAGGTTATAACCAGATTTTAAGTGAGCGACGGATTGATTGTGTGGAAAATTATCTGCTCGATTATAAAGATGAAGCAGGCGGTACAAAGATGCTCGATTTTTCTTCTGGCAATTCAACCAAATGCCCCGATCATCAAAATTGCGTGCGGATGGGCGGATTAAGCGCTGGAAAAACAGCTCAACTCGTCATACATAAGCAACCATTCGGCTTTAATAAAGTGGATCCTAGAGTACGTCGTTTATTGCAAGGAAGCCGAGTAAATGCAGTGTACAATATAGCAGCTTGTCAGGAGCGGAAGGTAGTCGTACGGGATATTTCTATCAAATGATTGGTCTCATGAATTCAACATACTATCAAAAAGATTTTGCAGTGAAAATGCGCAACTTACTCCAGTTAACCCTATCCATATTGATCGCCATTGGTATTCCGATAGCGGCAAAAGCAACCCACATCGTCGGCGGTGAAATCACCTACCGTTGTCTGGGCAGCAACAGATACGAAGTTACACTAAAGGTATATCGAGATTGTATTAATGGCAAAGAGGATTTTGATCGTCCGGCTTATATCGGTTTGTATGATTTTACCGGTGCTTTGATTCAGCGAATTGATATTCCTTTTAATAATGTTCGGGATACCTTGAATCCTACTTTGGACGATCCTTGTTTGGTACTGCCCGGTAATGTCTGCGTTGATACAGCTACTTATCGTAAAGTGGTGACGCTTGCACCCAACCCTGCTGGCGGCGGTTACCGTTTTACCTACGTGCGCTGCTGTCGCAATAAGATTATTGATAATCTTATGGATCCAGAAGGAGAAGGCGCTGCTTATGATATTGAATTGTCGGTAAATGCAATGGATTTGTGCAATACCAGTCCCACTTTTCCAAAATTACCACCTAATTATATTTGTGTCGGCAAACCTTTTGTTTTTGATCATTCCGCTATCGAAACTGATGGGGATTCCTTGGTGTATAGTCTCTGCACGCCGCTTTCGGCGGGTACTAGATTGAATCCTAAGCCTATTCCGACATTCAACCCTACCAATAACGCGCCACCTTTCAACGAAGTAAAATGGCAAGATGGCTACGGATTGGATAATGTGTTTGGGTCAGGCGGTGTGCCGCTGCGCATTGATCCGCAAACAGGCTTGCTTACAGCTATACCCGGCATTGTAGGAACATTTGTAGTGGGCATTTGTGTGACTGAAATTAACCGTGAAACGGGAGACATTCTTTCCACAGTGCGCCGAGATTTTCAGTTTGACGTGGGTATTTGCGGTGAATTGGTATCGGCGGGTTTCATTTCTCAAGATACCTGTAGCTTAACACGAAAGTTCCAGAATACAAGTACCAATGCAAATAATTTTAGATGGTATTTTGATTATCCAAATACGAACCTGACTTCAACAGAAGCCTCGCCCACCTTTACTTTCCCAGCACCTGGCGATTACAGGGTAGCTTTAATCGCCGAGCCGAGTTCTGCCTGCACGGATACTGCTTTCATGGATATTAATGTGCGGGACAATACGATTAATCTTGATTTTGATGTTGGCGTGGTTGATTGTGAAACTACAGCTGTGCTGCAATTACGAGACTTGAGTACTGACGCTGGGTCGTCTATTGATTCGAGTTATTGGACTATTACTTATGGCGATCTGATTACCCTAAATTTTAGTGCGCAAGATACAACAATCGAACTGCCGCTGGGCGTGTCCGGCAATGTGCAATTGACCATTACTTCTGCTAATGGTTGTTCGAAGTCTGATACAATACCTTTTGAAACGGGTTTGAATCCAATTCCGATTGAGGTTATTCGAGATACGATTTTTGCTTGCGAAGGGGATTTGGTGGCTTTGAATCCTGACGGCGATCCAAATGACGGATTTGTTTACAATTGGACGCCTGCTAATTTGCTTAATGATTCAAATGCGGTCAATCCGACTTTTATTGCAACACAAACGGCCACTTTTACCGTGCGAATCACTCCGACCGAGCCATTCTGCGAGGCTACTAAAAACGTAATAGTAATTGTGAGTCCAGCCTTATCGGTGAGTTTAGGTGCTGACCAAGCACTTTGCTTCGGAGATACCTTGATGTTGAATCCAGTCATAACAGGTGGTAGAGCGCCTTTTACTTATGCCTGGAGTGGTGGGCTTCCAAGTACGCCAACCCAAAAATTCCGACCTTTATTTTCTAATACATACGTCCTAACCGTCACGGATGCCAATGGTTGCCGCGCTTCTGATACCGTGAATGTGGATATAAAAGTGGTGCCAGCAGTGATTGCAATAACTGATAAAATCGGCATTTGTCAGGGAGATACAGCCACATTGAATGCCCTTGTAAACGGCGGAACACAACCTTACATTTTTGTCTGGGATCAAGGACTCGATTCGGTGCAAACACAGATCGTTACGCCACAAGTGACTACCACTTATCGGGTTCGAATATTTACTGCTGATGGCTGCACCGCAACCGATAGCGTGATTGTGAATGTAGATCCGATTCCGCCGTTGGATGTAGTGAATATTGAATGTGCAAATGATAATCAAACTTATAGGGTTGATTTTGCAACCACTACGGATAGCCTGACAACGACCGCTGGAACAATTGTGGAAACTGGACCGACATCGTTTTCCATTATTGGCATTCCAAGCGGACAAGAGGTAACGATCACGGCGACTTTCTTTTCCAGCGGATGCTCTCGCTCAGTGACTTTGCGAGAGACCTGCGACGATTGCCCTGATATTGAACCTCCTGTGAGTAATGGGGATTCTACAATTTGTCAGAATGAACCGATTCCATCCTTGAGCGTAACCGTAAATCCCGGAGAAACCGTGGATTGGTATGATGCGCCTTTTGGTGGTAATTTGTTATTGTCCAATTCTTTGAGCTTTACACCTACCGTCGCTGGTACATATTATGCCGAAACCCGCGTGGATACTTGCACGAGCAATCTTCGCACTCCTGTAACCTTGACGATCAATCCAACACCTGCCGTTCAAATCGTTGCCAGCGATAGCACGCTTTGTCTTGGGCAATCCACTACTCTTACCGCGAATGTGCAGGGGGGGACAGAACCTTATACTTTTGTTTGGGATAATGGCTTACCCAATGCTTCAACGCATACGCTTACTCCGACTCAAACGACTACTTATAACGTGACCGTCACCGATGCCAATGACTGTAGCAATAACAATCAAACGCCTTTGACGATTGTGGTGAATCCAAATCCAGAAGTCGAAGCCAGCGCCAATGACTCGACGATATGCGAAGGAGAATCGGTGACCTTAAATGCAGCTGCCACGGGCGCTACGCCATTTACTTTTGCCTGGAGTAATGGATTAAATGGACAAAGTCAATCTGTAAATCCAACACAAACAACAACTTATGTGGTGACGGTGACGGATGGCAATGGCTGTATGAATTCGGATTCAGTGACGATTAATGTGAATCCTCGACCAGAAGCATCGATCCTTTCAGATAAAGGCAGCATCTGTTTGGG
>JANRME010000264.1:0-12524 GCA_033761835.1 Saprospiraceae bacterium | reverse complement strand
GATTTGCGCTTGTTTTTCAGAGCAGAGATTCACGAAATTGCGGGATTGACGCAGGACTTGTTTATTCAACTCTTAGAATTGGCGGAAACGCATAAGGACACGCTACTACCAGGCTACACGCACCTTCAAGTGGCGATGGTGTCGTCGTTTGGGCTTTGGTTTTCGGCGTATGCGGAGTCGTTGACGGATGATTTGCAATTATTGCAGGCGGTTTATAAAGTCGTGAATCATAATACGCTCGGCTCGGCGGCGGGCTACGGCTCGTCTTTCCCTTTGAATCGGCGGATGACGACAGATTTACTCGGTTTTGAGGATTTGAGTTACAATGTGGTACATGCGCAAATGGGGCGCGGCAAGAGCGAACTCTTCCTGGCGTTTGCGATGGCTGGTTTAGCGAATACCTTGGGCAAGCTGGCGATGGATGTGACCTTGTACATGAATCAAAACTTCGGCTTCATTAGCTTTCCCGATGAATTGACGACGGGTTCGAGCATCATGCCGCACAAGAAAAACCCGGATGTGTTTGAATTAATCCGCGCGCGGTGCAATCAATTGCAAACCTTGCCAGCACAAGTGAGCCAGCTCACGGGCGCACTGCCATCAGGGTATCATCGCGATTTTCAGTTGCTGAAAGAACAGGTTTTTCCGGCGATGGAAAGTCTAAAAAGCTGTCTACGGATTGCCACTTTTGCGATGTCACAAATTATAATAAAAAAAGATATTATACAAGATGATAAATATTTGTATTTATTTAGTGTAGAAGAAGTAAATAAATTGGTGTTGGAAGGCGTGCCATTTAGAGATGCGTATAAAATAGTGGGGGAAATTATTAATAAAGGCGATTTCCATCCTGATAAAACGGTAGCACACACGCACGAGGGAAGTATTGGCAATTTGTGCCTGCCGGAAATTCGCGCCAAGCTGGATAAGGTGCTGAATGGCTTCGATTTTGAGCGGGTGGCCGATAGACTAAAGAATTTGGTGCGAGGATGACAGGTGATAAATATACTTTTATCTTTTTAATAACCTAATTCTCTCTGAGTATATACTCTTTTTATTAGAATTCCTGAGAATGTAAAATAAAGATGAATTATCATGGAAAATCTAATAACGCGAATTCTATTATAAACTTGGTGCTGGAAATAACAGGCAAACAAGATATGTTACTTGGATGCCTTCAATCCGCGCGTCATTGCACCACAGGGAATGGTTGAATTTCTAATATTACACGATAACACGGATGCTGCACAATTTAAGAAATTAAAAATATTAAACTAAGCATTACGTATGCATCGGTGTATGGACAATTATGGGTTGTACCACAACGTCATAAAGTGTTAAAAATCAATTATTTGCGCGAATTTAAAAAATTAGCAAAATGAGTTTTATTACATTCTAATTATATTGAAATAATATTGAATTTTAAAGGCCATCTCGATTCATTTTGATGCAAAATCTGTGGTAAATACCTTTCAATATACGCTGAGGGTTTACGGATAAGGCAGTCTATTCCATAGAAAAGGAGTTAACTTTTAATTAAAAGTTAACTCCTTTATTATTTTAAAGAAATATTTTTAATGATTATAATTTCACACCAAAAGTCACCACGAATGAGCGCCCATCGGAACTCCACACGCCTGGACCAGGGTGAATCGTAGGGCGTTTGGTGAAATATTGCTCATCGGTGATATTATTCACGCTGAGGCGCAGCATATAACGCTCTGCAAAACGCAAAGAAGTATTAAAATCCAATAAACCATAAGCTGGTACAATGCCTACGCCGCCATTGGCACTTGGTTTCACCATATTGAGCGCATCCGCAAAGGATTTATCTACATAACTGTATTGCAATACGGCACTAAAATTGCCTGCCCAACATTGCAAGCCATTGCGACTCATCCAACGCGGAACGGTTTCGAGGCGGTTGCCTTCAAGGTCTCGGTTTTCTTTGTTGACCACTGCGTTGCCGCGCGTGTAAACCGCATCAAAATAAGAGGTCGCAGAAAAGACCGAAAGATAAAATTTATTAGAATATAAGCCCAATAACTGCATCGGTCGAAGCTCTATATAAGCTTCTACCCCTTGCGTGCGGCTATCGCCGGTATTGGTTTTAAAAATATAAGAATCGCCGTTATCATCTTGTAACACTAAGCTTCCAATTCGATTATTATATTGCAACTGAAAAATGCCCAGATCATAATGCAAAGCTCCTTGAAATAAATTACCATTTACACCAGCCTCAAGATTATAGCCGGAGGCATCTTCAAGGTTGGGGTCCGTTACATCCAATACCGTTGGCGGAATCACATCTGCGAGAATCATGGGGCGGTAGGCTTGCGACCAACCAGCGTAGAAACGATTGCGTTCATTCAACTTGTACTGTGCATTCACACCAAAAAGCGGGAACATGTGTTCGATTTTCAAAGGCACTTTGTCATTTGGATAATAACTAATATAACCCACCATATCGGTTGAGCCATTTTCGATGCGAAAACCAGGATTGATGGTAAATTTCGGGGTCACATATAACATATTTTCTATGAAAAAAGCTACGTTTTGCGTTTTATAACGCAGGTCGCGCCCCCAATTACCAGTGATGCTCAGGTCATAATCAGAACCCGTCGTGCCTTTGCCTTGCTGGCGGCGACGCAGGTTATTATGAATATAGCGAATGCCGGTCGCCAGGGTGTTTTTAAAACTACCAATATTATAATTTTGCGTCAAGCGCAATTCGGTTGTATAGCTTCTGAAATCATCAATATCAACGGTTCTATTCTTGTATTGATCGGTCGCAGGGTCGATTATGTCAGGTACATTCGCAAAACCGACAAAAGTCAGTACGCTCCGGCCGCCTATGATGGCGGAACTAACCAAATTCAAATGCGTCTTTGCACCGATTTTCCAATCTAATGTGATAGAAGGCACATAAATATTAGGGCTATAATAATTGCGCTGCCGCGTGGACTGGCGAGGATTGGCATAAAACATACTATCCGTCAGCGGCCCAGGCATCTGATACAAATAAGTAGAATGTGCAAATTCTGCTCGGAGCGATAAATTTTCATTCGCCTGATATTGCAGCATCGCGTATTGCGCGGAAGCATCCGAGCTACTATTATCTCTATAGCCATCAGATACTCTTTTTTGATAATACGTATAATAAGTCCATTTGCCTAATTTACCACCGAGTGCATTATAACTACTAAATAATCCGTAAGACCCAACAGAATTAATACTTTCAAAGCCTACACGCTTCGTTGTATCAGGATATTTTGTAATATAATTAACCATGCCGCCAAACTGTGCGCCGTATTGCAATGCCGCTGTACCCCTCACCAATTCTACTTTCTGAATCGCTTCCATCGGCGGGCTGTAATGGCTTGCCGGGTAGCCGTACATATCAGAATTGGTCAAAATACCATTTTGTCGCACATTGAATTCCCAGGAACGGTGCGGGTCAAGCCCACGTGTAGCGATATTCACCTGATTACCAGAACCGTCCATATCATATACAAAAGCACCGGGAATTTTGGCAAATAACTGCCGCCCAATTTTTTCTGATAGATTTGTATTTAAATCTGCAATCGAAATAACTTCATTTTTCTTACCCGCTATGATATACGTGCCTAGCACATCAGGCAATCTGCGCACTTCTTGGCTTTGCCGCTCGGCTGCTACAACTACTTCGCGCAGGCGGTCTTCCAGCATTTCCATGGCAATATTTTCTAATATGATTTCAGATCCAGATATTGAGATTTTTTGCTCTAACGTGCGATAGCCGATGTAAGAAATCGACATTGTATAATTGCCCTGCGGGATTTCCTGAATGCTGAAAGCTCCATTTTCATTGGTGAAAGCGCCCTTTTTAAGTTCGATCAATTGCACATGAGCTCCTACTAATGGTGCCCCTTCATTCGTAATAATTTTGCCTTTTAATGTTGTAGTTTGGGCAAATGTAATAAAACTAAATAAACATAATAAAAAAGTAAAAAAGGCTTTAGGATTCATCAATTGCAGGTTTTTGAATTAGCAAAAAAGAGCGGGCGTATAATAAACGACACTGTCGGCTCAAGGCTTGAACCGACAGTTGTCATAACTTATAAAATTTATTTCTTCCAAGGCAGTTGATCTACCTTTTGAGCAATTCGGCGGCCTAAGTTTACCCCTTCTTCAGCATCCATGCGGAAGTGCACCCCAAGCGGAATGCGCGAGTAAGCATTTTCTTCAGCCATTTCATTAAAAGATTTGAAAGAACGAGGTGTACCGAGAAAATCTACTCGACCTTCGTGCGAGCGATCAACCATTGCGTAATTGTCGCCAAAAATAGTGGTTGCAGCACCTGCGCCGGCGGCACCAAAAGTAGCGTGACCAGAAGGATAAGCAGGGAAGCTCGGCGTGAACCACAAGTGAGGTTCCCAAGCCGGGTCAATTTCGCGGCGGATATAAGTTACAGGGCGCTCGATATTATAAACATATTTAGAATGCCAAGCAGCAACACCAGCATCATTTAAAGCCAAACCTACTTTGGCCGCGGTATAAACCGCTAACGCTAAGTCCGCTTTCCTTTCTCTCAAAACCTGGTTTGGGATGACCATAAAGCGCGTGGGCGGAGAGAAGGTTACATTCAAAGCATCATCGCTCCAGTATTCGGCAATCCACTGTTCTTCATAATCAAGTGCAGGTGTATTTTTCTGATATACTTCCAGGGCTTCCTTGTAAATCGGCGAATTTTTATCAGCACTATATGGCAATGGCGGTGCACAGAGTCTCTCATCGCCTTTGATAGCGAAGGTGCGCACATTGCCCCAAGCAGGAAACATAGCGGCGCCAAGGTCAGGATAGGTAGGTTCCCATAAGAAAATCCCTTTCGGTGGAACATAATCAGCCGGGCGGGCATTGCGGAAAGCATCGTGACCAACTGCGTCAGTTGCCGACCAATTGTAAACCGCTTCGGCTACTTTTTGACCATAAGCCTTGGAGCGCTCAAAAATGTCTCTTGGAATGCCTTGGTTCTCCAAGAACTCCACATCAAATTGTGTTTCGGTAGAGGCAATTTTGTAACGCAATTCAGCAGAAACGTGCGGAAAGAAACGCTTCATCAAATAACCATAAGAAGCATTTACCACTGTAGGCCAGTGATAGACTACACCTTGCTCCACATTTGGAATATCCAATCCTTCAGATCTGTAAACAGACTCCAGGGAATTGTACTCCGGCATAGCGCTTACAACAGATTCATAAGCAGATAATCCTAAGTAAGCCAATGCGCGGGGTGCGGGCCCAGGGCGATAGCCTGGCGCAAAACGTTCTACTTCTGCAAAAACATCGTTCCAACGGATAACAACATTGCCGTCATAGTCTTTCGCTTCAGCAGTTTCAATGGAAAATTCGTCATCGTCAGTGTCGCAAGCAACAAAAACAAACAAAGTAGTTAAGAGCATGACCAATGTGGTCGGTTTGAGTAAAAATTTCCACGTGTTCATGGACAAATTGGTTTAAGTTTTAGAAAATATTATAAAAAATGCAACTATGATGGGCATAGACCGTATAACCTTGTGAATACTACCTATGAAGGGTAGTAATTCGGTATACAGCTTACGCAAACACAGCCAATTTAAAGGTTGCGATATAAATTTTTGTAGAAAAACAGATGTAGATAGATACTTGAAATCAAAGCGTTAGCGTGAAACCGAGCCTTGGGGAGGAAACAGCAAGGCCATTCACTTGAAATAATCTTAGGAAATTTGAATGTAGATGGCTCTAAGCTCGAAGGAAGCTTCTAATTTAAAAATTAATTAATATTTTGATTTAGAAGCTTTTATGAAAAATAAAGTCGCTTGACGGACTCTTTAGTGCAAATATATAGTATAATGAAGGACTTATGCAAGTGCAAAGGGTAATTTTTTATGAAAATTTATTTTTATATTTTCACGGTATTCCAGTTACCGAAGTAAAAACCATCCTGATTTCTTCTTTTAGCATTTCTTTAACGCACTATTCTCCTGCATTCCCCCGCGAAGCTTTTATCTTTGTTTCTCATCAATATTGAAAACCAGTTGTTCCTATCAATTGTCCATCAAAAATCATTGACCATGAATAGACATTGCCCACTCTTTCTTTTGCTCTTTGTCATACTGGCGCAAAGCGCCTTGGCGCAAGCACCCAAGCGTTGGACTTCCGGTGACATCCACGAAGCAATTCAAAAACTGAATTTCCTCGGCTCGGCCCTTTACGTTGCGGCACATCCTGATGACGAAAATACTCGCTTGATCGCTTACCTGGCAAATGAAATCAAGGCAGAAACAGGTTATCTCTCTATGACACGTGGTGACGGCGGTCAAAACCTGATCGGGCCCGAGATTTCGGAATTGTTGGGCGCTATCCGTACGCAAGAACTATTGGCAGCACGTCGAATTGATGGCGGCAATCAAATGTTTACCCGCGCCAATGATTTTGGTTATTCTAAAAATCCTGAGGAGACTTTTGAAATTTGGAATAAGGATGCAATTCTATCCGATGTAATTTGGGCAATCCGCAAATGGCAGCCAGATGTGATTATCAATCGTTTTGACCACGATAGCAAGCGCCCCAATCATGGACATCACACGGCGTCAGCGATGTTATCCCATGAGGCTTTTGATTTGGCAGCGAAGAAAGACGTGTATCCTGAGCAATTGAAGTACGTAGAGGTATGGCAACCCAAGCGCCTGTTTTTTAATACCAGTTGGTTCTTTTTTGGTAGTCAGGAAGCTTTTGAAAAAGCAGACAAATCGGATTTTATCAATTTTGAGGTAGGTGTTTATTACCCCATCAAAGGCAAATCTAATAATGAAATTGCCGCTGAAAGCCGCAGCATGCATAAGTGTCAAGGCTTTGGCTCGGTAGGCACGCGTGGTACGGAATTGGAGTATATCAAGTTGTTAAAAGGCGATATGCCCAAAAACAATAATTTGTTTGAAGGCATCAACACGACTTGGACACGCGTGAAGGGTGGCGAACCAATTGGCAAAATCCTCGCCGAAGTGGAGAAAACATTCGATTATGAAAACCCTGCCAACAGTGTGCCACAGCTACTTCAAGCTTACAAACTCATCGTAGCCCTACCCGATGGTTACTGGAAGCGTGTGAAGAAGAACGAAATGGAAGAAGTAATAAAAGCTTGTATGGGCTTGTATGTAGATGCATTCGCCAGAGAACTTTCGGCTACGCCGGGTCAAGAAGTTGATTTGAATTTAGAAGTGACCAATCGCTCTGAGGTAGACTTGACGCTTCAATCTGTTGTCATTTTGCCAGAAGGCAAAGAGCGGGTATTGAATGAAAAAATCGCTTATAATAAACCTTCCCAGTCCATCCACAAAGTAAAAATCCCTGAAAACATTGCTTATACTAACCTCTATTGGCTTGATAAACCTTGGGCTTTGGGGCGCTACACCGTCGAAGACCAAGAATTGCGAGGCCTGCCGGAAACCCCGCACCATTTTAAAGTGCGTTTCAATTTTGAAGTTGCTGGCGTGCCGATGTCTATTGAGCGCGAAGTAGTGCACAAACACGCCGACGACGTGAAGGGTGAGGTATATCAGCCTTTTGAAATCATGCCGCCAGTTTTTGCCAATTTTGCCGAAAAGGTTTATGTGTATTCCAATGATGCGCCACAGACCGTGGAAATCATTCTGAAAGCAGGTGCGCCCGAAACTACCGGTTTTGTTACGCTGAACCACCCAAAAGGCTGGCGTGTAGAGCCCCAGAAAATTGATTTTGCTTTGAAACTAAAAGGTGAAGAACAGATGGTTCGTTTCCAGCTATTTCCGCCTGATGAGCAAAGCGAAGGAGAGGTGAAGCCAGTAGTGAATGTAAATGGCAAGGAGTACGGCGAAGAAGTAGTATTTATCGAGTACGATCATATTCCAACTCAAACAGTGCTGCGCGATGCTGCCGCCAAAGTCGTAAAAATTGATATCAAAAAAACGGGCGACCGTATTGGCTATTACATGGGTGCTGGTGATGAAATTCCTGCCAGCCTGAAGCAAATTGGTTATCAAGTAACCCTTTTGGAAGACGGCGACCTCACGCCCGATGCGCTCAAACGCTTTGATGCCGTTATCATGGGGGTACGCGCTTACAACACCAAGCCCCGCCTGCGCTTTGCGCAAAGCAGTTTGATGAAGTACGTTGAAAATGGCGGCACTTTGATTGTTCAATACAATACCAGCAATGATTTGGTATTGCCGGTGGCTGAAATCGCGCCTTATCCTTTAAAAATTTCCCGTGACCGCACTACAGTAGAAGAGGCACAAGTCCGTTTCCTTAAGCCAGAACATCCAGTATTGAATTTCCCAAATAAAATCACCAAAAAAGATTTCGATGGCTGGGTGCAAGAGCGAGGCTTGTATTTTCCGAATGAATGGGCACCAGAGTTTGAAGCAGTGCTTTCTTGCAACGACCCTGGAGAACCTGCGCGTGATGGCGGCTTGCTGGTAACTAAATACGGAAGTGGATACTATATTTATACTGGCTATTCCTTCTTCCGCGAGTTACCGGCTGGTGTTTCTGGTGCGTTTCGTTTATTTGCGAATATGATTTCGATTGGTAAAGAGCCGAAACCGTAAATAGAGGTCAAATTTTTAAAAATTGAATTAGTAGACTTGTTCGAAACTAGATTTGCTAAATCTTGAGGATTTAGTAAATATCTGATCATCAAAACGCTATCATTATTGGTGGTGTGTTTTTGAACACCTCTATTTTAAATGTGGTAAGCATTTGTTCTAAATAAAATATAGGTCTTCATTCGGGTGAACTATTAATGTTCAACTAAATGCGACTATTGACTATAAAACTGTTCGACTACTTATCAATGAATAGTTAAGTAGCTTTTGGTGTCATAATATACGCAATGGCTAACCACTGCTGATTCCAATTACCCAGCACCGGATACCCTAAGCGCGGCGGCTGGATGCTGTGGTAAAAGCTGCGTTGTGCAATTTTGCCAGTACTTCTGCCATGAAACATCGTGTAACCAATGACATTGCCTTCGGCGTCTTTTTTTACTTCGGTAACCGTTCCCATGTGCGCCACATTTTGTTGGGCAACGCTGATATTCACATCATTATAAACCTGCCCTGATCTTCCGAAAAAGAGTACTGCCCCTGGCTTGATTAAATTGCGCTTCGCCATCGCATCCTCCGCATTATTTTTGACCAAAATCAGGTTGTTTTTATTATGATACCAGGCAACCAGCTCACGAGTACCCCGTGCAGTTTTGGGTTCAGGATAATCGTAACGGTCACATTTCGACTTTACAAAACTCGCCACTCGTAGAAACATCCCTGAGCAATCGGCAAGCTTCGCCGTGTTTTTATTGTCGTACATCACCGAATCCCGCTCGATGCCTTCGGCAAAAAGCGAGAGTTGTAGGCTCAAGTCATTGGGGTCGCTAAAGCAAAGTTTATCATTTGGAAGTGTTTCGGAATTGACGGTAGCTACAGGCTTTTCTTGAACGGGTGCGGATTCTGACGTTTTGACTGTAGTGGTATCATTCGGAGCGGCAATGATGTCGGTAGTCGGAGCAGCAGGTGCAGTATTGCTCGATGGAACAGTCATATTGTTTATAGAATTGGCACGTTTTCCAGCGTTGTTGCCTATTAGGTATCCTATTACACTGCCTATAAGCAGTACGGCGATATAAGGAAGTAATTTAGCAGGGGTCATTGTGTTTGATTTGATATAGGTTAAATATTTACACTGTAAATGTACGATTTTTATAATAAGCTCAAAATCAGAAACGTAAATTCTAATATTCCCTTTGCTAGCGATCTTTCCTAAAAAAAAATGATTATGTTATAATCCTCAATATAATCATTCAGCTACTGTAGTTTAGCCATCCCTGTTCTGATGCTTTTCCTTTGCATTCTGTCTGCGACAAGGAGTAGCCTTTATTTTATTGGATTTGTTGGTGTTTTGCCTTTCTACGATGGTGTGGCCAAACAATCGAATGACATGATTGAATAATGCAGCGACGTGCTGAGATAATCGAATGACATGATTGAATGATGCAGCGACGTGCTGAGATGATCAAATGACATGATTGAATGATGCAGCGATGTGCTGAGATGATCGAATGATCTGATTGAATGATGCAGCGACGTGCTGAGATGATCGAATGACATGATTGAATGATGCAGCGACGTGCTGAGATGATCGAATGATGTTATCCAATTTTTAATAAACAAGATATATACTAATAAAGAGCCGCCGCCACCCGCTGATAAGAGCGAAGCAGGGGAGTATCGGATGATGTATCATCATAAGGATGAACGTGCGGGGGTAGTGGAATGATGTGGTGAGTGGACGGGTTGAGCAAAAAAAGAGACCCCGGCGAGCCACAAGAGCTGCCGGAGTCTTTCTCATCATACAGTAAACACTATTGCTTTCTAACAATAAACTTCTTCGTGATGACACCTTCGTTCGGGATATGCACTTTCAGGAAGTACATTTCGCTGGTAAGTTTGCTCACATCGAATCGAATCGGCTCTTTTCCAATCTCGTCAATTTGAGTCTGTGACATCAATTGACCAATGGTGTTGAAGATTTGGATATTGGCAGCTTTACCTGCAAATCCAGCCAATTCTACATACAACTCATTGCTGGTTGGATTCGGGAATACTTTCACTTCTTTTGCTACTTCGACGTCTTCGGTTTTCACTTTCGCATTTTCAAACAGCGGTAATACGTGTGCTTCTTCTATATTGCTGCTTTCAATGGCGCTTCTATCCTCATAGTCATCATCATCGCATTCAAAGTATTCGCCACAACCAGGGCAACAAGGCTGACCGCTACCATCTTCGCAACCGCGATTGGATGGGTTATCACTGCAATTGTTATTGCCCGCTTTCACCCAAACGCCATTGATTGGTTGATTGAAATAGAAGAATTGCTTTTTTAAACTACCGCTTAAATCGCTGGAGTTTTTCTTAATGTCCGTATCAAAATTTTGGAAACATCCAGCGCCAAAGTCAAAGACAAGATTGGAAATTTCCTTGGTAGAACAGATACAAACACTCTTGCAATCTTCACTAAACTTGACAATGATGGTGTCTCTATTCGTCGGAAGTTCGCAATTACAAGTCACAGGGCGGCAAGGCAAAGGTGCATCAAAAAATGCTTCATCAAAACAAGTATTGCTTTGAACAAGCTTAGCCCAGATGCCATTGTTTTTAATGCCATTGGCAGGTACAGTGAAGTAAACGCAGTATTCTCCGCTTCTTTCTTCTGGTTCAAATGTTTTACTTTGACCAATGATAGAAACTTCAATTTTATTACCTGCTGGCACATTGTTCCAATTTACGCAAACCTTAAGCGTTGCAGTGCTTATAAAGGTGTTAGGGTCAGCATTACATTCGCTTACCTCTACTTTTTTGATGTCTAAGTAACATGGAGGAATCGGTTGACAGGCATTAGGAGTATGGTATTTGTCTTCATCCTGACAAGAAGTAGTGGACTGGAATTTGGCCCAAATACCATTGCCGGAGGTGCCGTTGGCTGGAACGATGAACTCTATACAGCCATTACCATTCGTATTGTTGCCTGTGCTAATGGTTTTGTTCTGACCGTTGATGGAAACAATGATGTTTTCGCTGCCTGGACGGTTTTTCCAATTAACGCAAACCTTAAGTTTGGCTTTGCTTTGACCGTTATCATAATAGCATTCGCCCACTTCTACTTTGTAAATATCTAAATCACAAACTGGCGGCGGAATACAAGCATAAGGCGTATGATATTTATCCTCATCCTGGCAGGAAGTCGTGTATTGGAACTTGGCCCAGATGCCATTATTGGAAGTACCATTAGCTAGGACAATAAACTCGACACAGCCACTGCCATTCGTATTGTTGCCTGTGCTAATGGTTTTATTCTGCCCATTGATGGAAACAATGATGTTTTCGCTGCCTGGACGGTTTTTCCAATTAACACAAACCTTAAGTTTGGCTTTGCTTTGACCGTTATCATAATAGCATTCGCCCACTTCTACTTTGTAAATATCCAAATCACAAACTGGCGGCGGGATACAAGCATAAGGTGCATTGTAATAAGCTTCATCCTGGCAATAGTCATCGTATTCAAATTTCGCCCACACACCATTGTACTGGCTTCCATCGGCAAGAACTATAAACTCAACACATGTACTGCCGGTCGTATAGTTGGGTACAATATAACGATATTGACCTTCAACCAACACGAAAATCTTCTCTCCAACAGGCGCGTTTTTCCAACTAACGCACACTTTCACTTTAACCTTGCTCTTGTAATCGTTATGATCAAAATAACACTGCCCAACTTCTACTTTGTAAATATCTAATTCACAAGGCGGTGGAGGCAAACATTCGTATGGCGAATGATATTTATCCTCATCCTGACAAGAGGTAGTGTATTGGAATTTGGCCCAAATGCCATTATTCGAAGTGCCATTAGCCGGAACGATGAATTCCACGCAAGCATTCCCAGTAGCATTGCCACCTGTGCTCACCGTT
>JANRME010000263.1:0-15494 GCA_033761835.1 Saprospiraceae bacterium | reverse complement strand
ATTAAAAATTTCATTACCATCTGCTCCGGTCATGTAAAAACCATTTACTTTTCCTTGTGCATCGCGCGCAAAACGCACGCGGGGCTTGGGCGACACTGGAATATCCAGATCATACGTTTCTTCACCTGATTCGATTAATTTAATTTTCGGACCATTTTCTCGGCTAAACATTAATTCACCATTTTCTACGCTCACTGTTCGGATGCCATAATTTCCGGCGTATTCCTGCAAATTTTTAGCGCTGCCACCACTTTGCATTTTCTGGATTTGATAATCAATTTTAGCGATAAGTGATTGATATTGTGCCTTTTGTTCTTCCGATTTTTCATTTTGCAACAATTTTTCCAAAGCTTTTTTATGCGCCGTTTCCAAAGCAAATTTTGCAGAAACTTTAATATCTGGCTGAACACCAACCCCTTCCCAGTTTGTTTTTGTAACAGCATTCTCCTCACGCATATCAGGCATTAGCACCGCTACATTACCTTGTTTTTTCAAGTCTAACATAATGGGCGTAAAGCCATGCGCACCGCCAACGGTCTGTTCGCCAATGATAGTTGCTTTTTTAAAAGCCTGTAAATCATAAGGAAAGGATTCGCCACCAGAGGCGGAAGTAGGACCCGTGAGGACATACACCTCCTTGCCCAGATATTTTGCGCCGCCTGGCTCGGCAAGCGTGATAAATTTTGTCGTCGTATTTTCGGTACGATTATAAATTGTGCTTGTCAAAGTTGGTTTTTCAAAAAAATAACTCTCTGCGAGCGAAACATATTCCGGCAAACCGCCTGTATTTTGGCGCATATCAACGATTAACGCTTTAGTATATTGTAACATATTAAATGCAGCAGCCAACTGCGGTTTAGCACCTTCTACCGGCGCATTGAAACTACTCAGATTCAGATACCCGATATTTCCTTCCAGGATTTCCACTTTGGTGATACCGAAATTATTGAGCTTTGCACGATTGAGCGTTTCTTCTTCTGCCGATTTTTTATCTTCCTCGCTATCGCCTGGTTGTACCCAATTCATATTAGCCATAGCTGGAATATGTAATAGATTAAAATGCGAATCGTGAATAATAGTTTGAATATCAGTTGCTAACTGTTCTAATAATTTTTTAATTTGAGTAATGTCTTTGTAAGCATCTTTTTTAGCCAATTCATTTAGTTTGGTTTTCACCAATTTCCCTTTATCAGGAAATATATAATTCGATTCAAACAAATCGGCGATAGAATTGAGAATATCCGCGCGTTCTTCCTTCGTCAAAGGCGGTGTTTCCGGCGCTTGCGCCATCGAAAATTGCTGGGCAAATAATGCTGCGTTTAATAATAATATCACTATCACAAAATAAATTCTCATAAGTCAGGTAATGTTTTGTTGTGAAAAGATGGTCAAAAATATCCGTCTGCATCGCGCTATCCAAGCGGCAGATGCTGAGTTGCTGCCATTTTGTGATGGATTGGCGGGATTTTGGGATGAGTGACTGGCGGATAAACAGATAAAGGCTTACTTTTGAAGGATAATCGGAGATGGATGACAAAAATCTGGAAATCAAAAAATTGGCAGCGCCATTCGGCATGGCAGCAAGCAGCTTTTGTGTGCGGCATCTGGACTTTGGTGGTTTTTCTGCCTTTGTTGAAGAATTTACTTGGCTATTGGATTGATAATCAGCCTTTTGAGGGGAAGGATTTTGTCGGTGGCATTCTTTTGTCCTGGGGTTTGGGCTTGTTTTTTGCAACTTTCTTTTTAATTGCAATCCATTATTTTAAATGGAAAGGCATTCGTTTTATAATATTGAATATCATAATAGCAGCGTTTGTAATGATTTTATATGAAGCATTAAAAAAAGAAGAAACGTTTGAAATTACGATTCAGAGGAACGACGGGCAGCCTGCGCCTGGTTTTTTTTACACCACAAAGCCTTATTTTGGGGAGGGTATTTATATCAATAGCGTTTATAATTTGCTTTTAATGCAAATAATGATTGCCGGATTAGTTTATGCGATTCATTATTTTCTATTATCAAAAAAACAAGAAATAGAACAAGCACAATTGGAAAAACAATTGGTCACAGCGCGTTTATCTTTATTAAGTAATCAAATGGAGCCACATTTTTTATTTAATACCTTTAATACGATTGCCGCTTTGATTGACATCGCTCCCTCGCGAGCACAGGAAACACTGGAAGACCTGGGACATTTATTGCGTATTAAACTGGAACAGCATCAACAACAATTTATTCCATTATATCAAGAAATTGATTTTGTAAAGAAATATTTAAAAATTGAACAAACCCGATTGCAAGAACGCCTGGATGTGCAAATTCAAATAAAACCGGAAGTAGCAATGGCGAAAGTACCCAATTTTCTATTACAACCTTTGGTGGAAAATGCGATTCGACACGGTATTAGTCAGAAAAAGTCGGGCGGAACGCTTGAAATTACAGCTACAAAGCAAGAACAATCTTTAGTAATCATAATTAAAGATAATGGAATTGGTATTCAATCAAGCAGAAAAGGCGTGGGTTTGCAAAATACGACCGAACGCCTGCAAACTTTATACCCCAATCAGCATCAATTTTTGGTAGAAAATTTACAAGAAGGTGGCGTACAAATTACCATTGCATTACCTTTTGAATTAATGGTCGGCGATTTGGTTTTACAAAATAAAGAAGCAAATCATCATGCAAATTCGAGCCTTAATCGTTGACGATGAACCACTTGCGCGAGAACGCATTCAAACTTTGTTACAAGCATATCCTTTTATTCAGGTAATTGCAACGTGTGAAACGGGCAAAGATGCATTACATTTTTTATATCATAACTCGGCTGATTTATTATTTTTGGACATTCAAATGCCGGAAATGACGGGCTTGGAAATGCTACGTCACCTGCCAAATCGAAAGCTTCCCTTGATTGTTTTTGTCACCGCCTACGACCAATATGCCATCGAAGCATTTGAGTATTTTGCCGTGGATTATCTGCTGAAACCCTACAGTAATGAGCGTTTCCGGCAGACTGTCAATCGCGTGTTGCAGCGTTATCAATCAAATTCAATTGAGCATTGGGATGAATTGTTGGGCAAACTCATACAATATTTTCAGCAGCCTTCGGATAATCTTTTAAATAATAAAATAAAAATTGAATTAGCAGGTAAAATCTATTTTATTGATATTGAGTCAATTGAATATATTTGTTCAACCGGTAATTACATCGAATTAAAAGTAAAGGATAAAAAACATTTACTTCGCCAAACCCTTTCCGAGATTTGTCAGCAACTGAACGCGCCGCATTTTCTGAAAATCCATCGTTCTACGCTTATCAATCTTCATTTTCTAAAAGAAATTCATCGCACGCCGCACGGCGAGTACGAAGTACAGATGCAGGATGCCCATATTTTCAGGGTTAGCCGGAGTTACAAACCGGATTTTATAGAAAAATTAAAGCTTTAAGCCCTTATTATATTTTTACGGGCAAGGCTGCCCAAGCTTCACTTATTTCTTTACCAATTGCATTTTCCCATTTTTTATTAGGATTTTCCTGAATGTATTTTACCAGCTCAATTTGCTTAGGCGATAACACTGCATTTGGCGATTTGCCTTTTCCAACCAATGAATTGGCGCGCGCAGCTTGTGTCGGCGTCATCGGCACAAATCGGTAAATGGTTTTGGATAAATAATATTTGCGGTCATTATCGAGTCGGAAATTATTTATATCATCAACGCTGTTTTTACCTAATACTTTTTCTGCAATTGTTTTCTGCTGATTATCATTTGTAAATACTTGATCGGCGCATTGCACTTGATTGCCAGTCTTTACTAATTTTTCAAACGATATAATATTTGGATTAAATGTAACTTGAACCACTTCCCGACCATTCATAAAGCCAGGTTCAGTTGCCACCACGCCATCCAATTGCCCCAATTGCCCTTCGCCCGTCCAGAAACAGTACATGGAAAGCGTTGCGGTTTGTGTGCCTTCAGCTTCGGCGATGAGTTCCTCGCATAGTAAATTCAAGTAGTTGGGCGTTTTTTCGCCGAGTACTTCGGTCATGGCTTTCACCACTGCGAGTTGACTATAATTGCCACTAATTCTGTCGATTACGTCTATTCCATCTGCATCTACGAGCCGCACCACCGGATTATTCCAGGAGGGTTCATTATATAACTTTAAAATTTTGGCATCATCACCGCCTTTGTTATTATAAATAGCCAATGGAATAAATTCATTTTCAATGGCTTCTGCAATCAAAGGATGACTCAAAACATGATGTCCATAATTGCGACAAGTCGCGCAGCCTGGTACTTCCTGGAAAAGGATAAAAATGGGCTTATTTTGTTGTTTTGCAATAGTTAATGCTTTATCATAATCTCGCAACCATTGCACTTTGCCCAATTCTTCAGGTTGATTATTTTGAGCTTGCGAGGAAAATATTGTAAACAAAGCGAGGAAAAATGCTGCTATTTTCATGATACTATTTTTTTATTGCAAATGTAAAAGGATTAGAAGAGAGAAAATGTCTTTTACAGGTCGGTTACTATAAAAAGTGAACATCCCAAATTTGTAGGATACATTCAAGTTAACTATTTTGCCAGCCTTATTCAAAAAATCAAAATATGACGCCCATCCTAAGTCCATCTGATTTATTAGCGCTTCAGCAAAAGCCAAATTTTATTTTAATTGATGCTCGTTCGGGTCCAAATGCCAAAGAAAATTATGAAAAAGCCCATTTAGCAGGCGCTTTGTGGGTAGATTTGGAAAACGATCTTTCCGAAAAAACGGGCGATGCCGCGCAGGGCGGGCGACATCCTTTGCCTCCGGTGAAAAAATTTGCGCACTTCTTAGGGGCACTTGGCATTACACCGCAAAGTCACGTGGTGGTATATGATGATAAAAATGGCGCGAATCCCGCCGCTCGCTTCTGGTGGATGCTGTGTGCACTTGGGCATGAGCAAATTCAGGTATTAGACGTTGGTTACCAGGCTGCTATAAATATGGGTTTTCCTACAAGTATTGGAATGGAATCCTCGAATCCGACAACGGATTATCCCGCCAGCACCTGGCAATTGCCAATGGCAGACATCAACGAAGTGGCACAAGCTGCACAAGCTGAAGACGCCGTGGTTATTGACGTTCGGGAATCAGGACGTTATTTGGGACAGTTTGAACCCATTGATTTGGTAGCAGGGCACATTCCCGGTGCAATTAATATTCCATTTGCGGAAAATTTGAATGCAGACGGTTCTTTTCTTTCGCCGGAACAACTTCATACAAAATACGCTGAAACCCTTGCCAATATTAGCTCTGACAAAGTCATTGTCCATTGCGGCTCCGGCGTCACGGCTTGCCACACGCTGCTGGCAATGGCGCAGGCGGGCATGGAAATCCCCAAATTATATGTTGGCTCCTGGAGCGAATGGTCGAGAAACGAGCGCCCGATTGCAACAGATGGTAAATGAGTAGTTGAGCAATATTATTTTTAACCACAGAGTTGACGGAGTTTCACAGAGAAGTTTGAGAAAATCAATTACTTAGACTCTGTGTAACTTCGTGCCCTCTATGGTTTTAATATATTTCATTACTTAACAAGATTTTTTATTTAATTTATTTTACATCACTCCTTTTTTCTTCCCAAAATCCCAGGATTGTAAAAACGACAAAACCAGCCAGGCTGAGCCATTCAGCGCTTGTCAAGCCTGCAAAATAAATCATTCCTGTAGATTCGCCTCCCCCCATTTCAAAACCAATTAAACCCGGATAAGCATAAGGGAAGTAAATAGCCATATCATATTTTTTGGAAAGCAATATAAAAACTGCAATAATAAATCCCAACAGCCCAATACCAATAGGCGTAATAAAATTTTTCCATCGGATGCTCATCCAATAATGGAGCGCAGTGATGCCCAGCACAGAAATATAAGAATGGAGCAGTGTATTTGCGAATTCTCCGACGCTAGGACTGTTATCCTGGAATTTATAAACCGGATTTAAAAAATCTACAATGTATCCGGTAAATAATAAAGATAATAAAAAAACGGTGTAGGTCAAAGCAAGGAGCGCCAATACCAGGAAAAGCTTTGAAAAATAAAAATTACTTTTTTGTAAAGGTAAAGTATATAAATATTTCCAGGCATTGGAGTTATGCTCAAAATAGGTAATAGAACTAGTAACCAATATAATATAAGGTATTGCCAGGAGTAAAGAAATCATGCTAAAGCCAATTTGGAAATATAATTTCCAGGGATTGCTCTGCGGTTCTCCTAAATCTTCGAAGCTGAAAATTAAAAATACGAATCCTGCTACAAATCCACCGCCGATTAAGGCGATCCACAGCAAAGGCGTGCGTTTTAGCTTGAATGTTTCTGCTGCTATACTACGGGTGAAATGGGATATTCCGATATTCATGATGTATAATATTTAATTTTCCGTTAAATTGATAAATAACTTTTCTAAATCATTTTTCTGAGGGCTTATTTCATATAATTTGATGCCTTTATTTACGAAGGTCTCAATAATGTATGGCAAGCTTTCTTTATCATCAATGGAAATTTCTAAGTTATGTGCATCAATAATAGTCGTTTTATGCTTTCCATTTAGGGCTTCTACGGCTTGCGCCGTATTTGTTGTAATAATATTTACTTTAAGGTTATTCATTCTTAGTTCTTCCAATGCTTTAATTGTACCTTGGAATATCATGGTTCCACTTTTTATGATACCAACCTGTGTGGCTATTTTTTCAATCTCCGACAGCAAATGACTGGATAAAAAAATCGTTTTACCTTGTTGATTCAGATTTTGTAATATATTTCTAATTTCTCTAATGCCGGTCGGATCTAAACCATTTGTTGGCTCATCCAATATTAATAATTCAGGATCTGGTAATAAAGCCATCGCTAACCCCAGGCGCTGCTTCATACCGGTGGAGTACTTTTTACTGATTTTATGTGCGTTTTCAGTCATATTTACCAATTCTAATACTTCGCTTATTCTTGAAGTCGGAATATTTAGATATTTACAGGCTATTTTTAAATTATCATAACCGCTTAAATGCTTATAAAGAGAGGGAGATTCTATCAAACTTCCGACCTTGCCCAAGAGCTCCAGGCGATTTGATTTTATATCTTTTCCAAATAATTTAATAGTACCGGATTGCGGCTTTAATAAACCCAATATGCTGCGAATGGTCGTACTTTTACCAGCGCCATTCGCTCCCAAAAAGCCGTAAATAGAGGCTTTGGGCACGGTCAGATTCAATTGATTAAGCGTCCGCCGATTTTTATGATATCCAAAATTTAAGGACTCAATGGAAATGATGGTGTCTATTATCATATCTTTTCGTTTTGATTAGAGCGCTAAAGTATTTTGAAGAGACCGCTTGGACAATTATAAATGATGAAGGATAAAAATGAGATGATGAAAGAACTTATTTTTATTATAGATAGGAATAATTGCTTTTATCACGAAAAAAGCACCTTTCATCATCGAAATTTGAACAGATCGTTCGCTTTTCCTAATTTGAAGCTTCAACAGGATTGCAATGAAAACCATTATTCATCGAATCGAACATTTTTTAGTCTCCAATACCGTTTGGATATTTCTGACGGCGCTGTTAGTCATTGATTATATGTTTGTAATAGAAGCCCCCAGAAGTACGTGGGGTAATTATATCTCCAACCTATTTTGGTTTTGCCTATTCTTTTCGCCAATTCTGCTTTTTACAGGCTTCAGAACTTGGTTGCAGCAACGATTAAACCAAATTTTATTTATCTTTTTATGGATTTATTGTTTTATATTACATTCTTTATTATTATCTGCCTGGATGAAATTTTATGTAGAAAAAGACATCCTGTTTTCTGGTGTAAATATTCGGGAAAGTGTAATACACGGAGTCGTACTTATAGTGGGCGGCATTTTGTTATTAACTGAAATTGCTATTCAATTTAATAATAATTTACTACAATGGGTGAATAAAATTAAATGGATTCAGAAATTTGGTTTGGAAAGAAGCCTTATTTCTGTTATTTTATTATTGTCTGCTTTTACCGGTATTATAGGTGTAATGGAGTTAGTGGATACCAATAAAGCAATTAGCTTCGCTTTAATTATATGGTATTTATTCAAATTCCTTTTTTTTACCATTCAATTTATATTAATCGGCTTGGTTTATTATTTTTTTTACTACGTAAATCATTATATACTGATTCCTAAATTATTAAAGCAAAGAGGAATTATCTATTATGGGTTTTCTGTTGCTGCATTGATTTTAATTTTTTACCCTATATTTATTACTTTAATACATTGGTTGCCGGTAGTTAAAGAATTAAATATAAGAATTTTTATTGCCAATGGGAATTTATTTGGAGGAGACGGAGGAGGAGTGCCTTTTCTCCTTATGGTATTGAGCGTGCCCATTATTGTGTCCAATCAATGGTTTAAACAATCTGGCGAAATTGCGGCTTTAGCTAAAGAAAAATCAGAAACGGAATTAAATTTATTAAAACAACAGATCAATCCGCATTTCTTTTTTAATACATTGAATAATTTATATGCACTTAGTTTAAAAAACGATGTAACAACGCCTGAAGTTATTATGCGACTTTCGGAATTAATGCGCTATGTTATTTACCGGGGTAAAGAAGACACCGTGTCGCTAGCAGAAGAAATCAAGCATATTGAAGATTATATTTGCTTACAGCAATTGCGTTTGCATAAACACTTGGAATTAACCTTTACTAAAAATATCGAGGATGAAAAATTACATATTCCCCCTTTGTTGTTTATCATATTAGTAGAAAATGCATTTAAACATGGTATAGAACCATCTGAAAAACAAAGCTTTTTGCATATTTATATTGAAAACAAAGAACGCGAAATATTATTTACCTGTAAAAATTCAATAGAAGAAAAAAATAATAAAGCGCCGGGTATCGGATTACATAATTTACAACGCCGATTGGCGCTGCGATTTCCTAACCGGCACGAAATAAAGGTGCAGGAAACGGCAAATACATTCACCGCAACGCTTAAATTAGCGCTATGACCAAACTACGCGCCTTGATTGTTGACGACGAACCCCTTGCACAAGAGGTGATTATAAATTATGCGCAGGACGTATCTTTTCTGGAAATCGTCGGGCAATGTTATCTGGCTACAGAAGCCTTGTCATTCTTGAGTAGTCAGCCGGTTGATCTGATTTTTTTAGACATTCAGATGCCCAAATTAAAAGGCTTGGATTTTTTAAGAACATTACATAAAAAACCGATTGTTATTATAACATCCGCTTATGAAACTTATGCGCTGGAAAGCTTTGAACTCGATGTGTGTGATTATTTACTCAAACCCTTCCGCATCGAGCGATTTTTTAAAGCAGTAAATAAAGCCTTGGAAGTATATCAATTAAAATATCATATTCCGCCTTCTGCCCTAACTACGCTAGAAACGACGCCTCCCGTGCCCCAACAATTATTTATTAAATCCGATAAAAGATTTATTCAAATTGATATAGCCGATATTTATTATTTAGAAAGCTATGGCAATTATGTAAAGGTATGGCTGCAAGATGAATATCATTTAACGCCGCGCACCCTCTCCGATTTTGAAATGGAATTGCCTGCCAATGATTTTATTCGTATTCATAAATCCTTCTTAATCAATCGAAAATATATTGATTATATGGAAGGAAATACGTTGGTTATGAAAAATAAAGCAACCCTGCCGATAGGAAAAAATTATAGAACCGATGTAAAACGATTTATTATGTAGTCTCAAATATTATACAGCCATCACCCGCGCCGTCTGTAGCAGCGATTCAAACAAAGTGCGCCCATCGGTATTCCCCAATTCCTTCTCCGAAGCTCTTTCCGGGTGCGGCATCATGCCAAATACATTCCGTTCTTTATTACAAACGCCGGCGATATTTAATAAAGCCCCGTTGGGATTAGCTTCTTGAGTAATATTGCCATAAGGATCGCAATATTTAAAGAGGATTTGGTCATTCCGTTGCAGTTCTTTTAAAGTAACTTCATCCGCGAAGTAGCGACCTTCTGCATGGGCTATTGGAATTTTGAGGGCTTTATCAGGATTGATAGTGGCTGTAATTGGGCTGTTATTGGTCTGAATTTTTAGGTAAACGTTTTTACAGACAAACTTTTGGTTTTCATTCCGCAGCAATACGCCTGGTAACAGACCTGCTTCGCAAAGAATTTGAAAACCATTACAAATGCCCCACACACAACCTCCGGCTTTGGCAAATTCAATTACCGCATTCATAATCGGTGAAAATCGAGCGATAGCGCCCGCCCGCAGGTAGTCGCCAAAAGAGAATCCTCCTGGCAATACAATGCAATCGCTGGTATCAAAACTCGAAATATCTTCGTCCTTATGCCAAAGTTTCACTGTTTCCTGTTGCATTACATCACCCAGAACGTGCAGGATGTCATCATCACAATTCGAGCCTGGAAATACCACTACACCAAATTTCATAAAGATTAAATTTTAAACCACAAAGATACTTAAATTTATTATGAAGGTATCGCCGATTGGCAATTAGCGTTACTTTGGCAACAAAAATTCCTGGTATTGAAAAAATAATACAATAATTAAAATCAATAGATGAAATGACTCCGCCCAACGGTTGGCAATGGACTGAAAATTAAGCGAAATCAGCATACCCAGCGGAACTGCCAATACCAACAGGTGATCCAACTGAATGCCTGCTTGGAAAAATAATGTAAAACCACTCAATAATAAAGCCCAGTACAGCACATTGATTTTCTTTTGTACCTGCATCACTTTTTTGAAAACGTATAAACTGTAGCTAAAGATGGCGATTAACAAAAATAAATCGTAGAAAGCGATTTTAAAATACACTTCGTAACCCTCGTAAGCTCTGAAATTCAGGAAAGCGTATTCGCGAGTGAATTGTAGGTTAATCAAAGTGTTGAGATCATTTATCCACAACAAAACAGTACCCGACAGAATATAAGGCACTAAAAATCCTGCCGCTACCATCAACCATTCTTTGATATTGAAGGCTCTTAATACGTTGACACCGAGTAAACCCAAAGGTAGAAAAATTGCATACGAAGGGTAAAACAAGGTAGCAATAGCCAGCCAAAAGCCTACATTAAAAATATTATTAGCACAGGAAGGTTTTTTATAAATCTTTAATAATTCTGAAAGCGCTATGATATAAAATGTATTGGCTAAGTGTAAGGGTGATAAATGCAAAAATTCTGGTAAAGCACTGGCAATCAAGATATAAAAAAGCCCTGGAAATAAACTGACGCTTTCGGCGATGCGATGATTTGCTGTAATAATATTAATCGCTACGGCTTGTATGAATAACAATATAATCGCAAGAATATCGGGTACAAGGCCGTTACTGCCTATTGCATCATATATCAATTTACTGAAAAATCCATACCCGCTCGGTTGCCAGGATGGCGGATTTACGAAAACACCAATGTGAAGAATAGCCGCGTAAAAGAGCAGCAATACACTGAATAAAAGCTGGTTCGTTCGAAAAAGTGTTAACACAAGTGTCTCATCGGTTTAGTTGGCAAAAAAACTACGAGTCAAAGGTATTAAAAAAATTGATTGTGAGTGAAGTGTAGGAAAACAAACGTGTTCTTGTGCATGAACTTTTTAAAGTTTAAAATAATTTGCCAAATTGTGTCTTATAAATTCTTGTTTATGTCGAACGCACCCAATCCCAACGAAGTTTTCCCAATGCAGGGCTATGACCGCTTATGTTTTTTGAAAAACATTGTCAAAAACCCTAATATTATCGTAGGTGATTACACCTATTACGATGATTTTGAAAACGTTGACAACTTTGAGCGCAATGTAAAATATCTCTTCGACTTCAGCGGCGACAAACTCATCATTGGCAAATTTTGCATGATCGCCTCGGATGTGACCTTCATTATGAACGGCGCGAATCACCTAACGGACGCGGTTTCTACCTATCCTTTCGCCGTGTTTGGGCATGGCTGGTCGCACGCGATGGGTGGCAAAACCTACCCCCACAAAGGCAACACTGTTATCGGAAATGATGTGTGGCTGGGGCATCGCGCAGTGATGATGCCTGGCATAACTATCGGTGATGGCTCGATTGTAGCGGCTCATGCGGTTGTGACTAAAGATGTTGCACCTTATTCCATAGTAGGTGGCAATCCTGCCCAACTCATTCGAATGCGTTTTTCAGAACCACAAATCGAAGAATTATTGGCAATCCGTTGGTGGGATTGGGACGTAGAAAAAATCACCCGCAATGTTCATTTGCTTACTGCAAATGACTTGGAAGCGTTAGCAAATTGTGAATAAAGGCTTAATTCAAAGAAAAATTCGGCGCAGCTACGCTAAGTGTGGTATAGCTCGTGAGCAAACTTACTTCTACTTGCGTGAAGCGTGTGAGCGGGAACTCATGGAGCATTTCCAGCACTTCCAGTTCAGAGTTGGCGCTGAAAATCGCCCACATCTTGGCATTGTCGAGTGAGAGAGCATAGTTGACCAATTTTCCTTGGGCAAGGTATTTGTTCACCACGCAATCCTGGTAAGCTAATAATTCAAAAAACGATTCTGTTAGTTCATTTGGTAGTGTGAAGTCCACCATAAATTGATACTCCTGATGCATCAAGCCGATAAATCTTTTAGGTTTTAAATAATGCCCCAAAATTAAAGGGAAAAAGTATTTCTGTCCAGTGGAAGTAGAAAATTGTCAGAAAATAGCCATCATAAAGTTGGAAATACGAGGTACAAAGCGGGATGCCAGAAACCAGAATCCATACTCACTTGTTTATCAGGAAATAATAAACACTCGATTGACATGGTAGCTGATAGTTACGCTGATTTTATGCAAAAGGCTTCGCCTTTGTTTGATACCCTGCACAATTTGGGCGTGGATTGCATCCCTTTTAAAACCAGGCTTTCCTTTGCGCCGCTTATTCAATATATCCGACAATGCGCCGATAATAATAATTTCGGTGATTCTTTTTTGGCAAAAGCGATTTTGGAAAGGGTTGACAAAGCCCCGGAATTAAAGAATCCGATTGAGGATTCGAGCATCCTGGAAAAGCACCGCGACACCGTCGAAATGATGATGACCATGCTGATACCAGCGGCTTTGCGACATTCGCAATTGTCGAAAGTAAGCGCGCCGTTTGAATTAGCGCCGTTTTATATGACGCCGGCAGTTGAGAAAATGATGATGCAGCAACAAGTGCATTTTGAGGTGAACAAAAACGTGACCGAAATGATGCAAAACACCACGACCGTGATGGCTTGCAGCTTGATTCTTAATAAATTTTATGGTAAAAGTTTGAATATAGAACCACTGGTCTCTTTCACTATGACCTTCCCGGAAACCGGCGTTGTGAAGCATTTCAAAGCGCAAATGAATACCGATTATGTCGAAATCCACGCTTTGGAAAAGCCCAAGCCATTAAGCGAAGAACAGATCAATCAACTCCTTAGCAATATTTACGATCTTGATCTTTGGCTATACCATTTACCGCCCGAAAATTTTGCTTTTCATGGAATTGTAACCACTACGATGGTGGACATCACGGAGGAGGAGGCGCTCTCACGCATGAAGCAGCAATTGCTGAGTAAGGATGCGATCATCGAAGCTGGCAATTTTGTTGAATTGGAATGTTTGGTGAAAACCTTTTTTAATATGCCCGATGTGCGGTTGGGCATTACCGCTATTGATTATCCGGTAGAAGATTCGGTGGCGCATAAGTATAAAATTCGATTTGATTTTCTGGCGGAACAATTTGAACACCTACTTGATCCTCAGTTCGCGGGTTCGATTTATGAAAAAATTTGCAAATATAAAGAGACCCTGCTCATCGAAGATTTGGAGCGATTCAATCCGAAAACACTTTTGGAGAAAGCATTAGTAGCGCAAGGCATTCGCAGCATTATTCTGGCACCATTACTCGATAAGGATGAAAAAGTGATTGGTTTACTTGAAATCGGTTCACCGCGATCTTATGAATTGCATAGCTTTGTAGAATTGAAACTCAAGGAAGTGGTCAGCCTCTTTACACTTGCGGTGGAGCGCAGCCGCGAGGAGATTGACAATAGGGTAGAAGCGATGTTGAGGGCTCAATTTACAGCGGTACATCCTAGCGTAGAATGGAAATTTATGGACGCTTCTTATAATTTGCTGGAAAAGCGCGACAAAGGCGATGCACAAGCACGAGTAGAACCCATTGTTTTTCAAGATGTCTATCCATTGTACGGCCAAGCGGATATTGTCGGGTCTTCTACACATCGCAACCAAGGAATCCAGACGGATATGCTGGACAATTTGAATTTGGCAAAAAAAGTACTGGAAAAATCCAATTCCGTTGCGCATTACCCTTTGGCCAGCCACTTGCTGATGAAATTGAATCGCAAGATTGCACAGCTTCAACAAGAATTTAATTCGCAGGATGAGACCGCCATTGTAGAGTTATTGCACGAAGAAGTACACCCTATGTTGCAGCATTTGCGCAAGCGCTATTCTGATTTGGCTGGACCTATCGCTCATTATTTTGATAGTTTGGATGCGGATTTGGGCATTATTTATAATAAAAGAAAGGATTTTGAAGAAAGTGTAGCGATGCTGAATAGTCATATTTCAAGTTATTTGGAAAAAGCGCAACGCGACTTACAGCAAATGTTGCCGCACTATTTTGAAAAATACCAGACCGATGGCGTTGAATTTGAAATGTACGTGGGGCAATCGCTGCTGCGCATGGATGAATTCAATTCGATGCACCTCAAGAATTTCCGTTTGTGGCAATTGACCGCTATGTGCGAGATCACACGTCGGGTAAGGAATTTGCGCGAGCAACTGCCCGTGCCACTCAGCACAGCGCAATTGATTTTTGCATACACCACGCCTTTGTCCATTCGCTTTCGCATGGATGAAAAGCGCTTCGACGTAGATGGAGCTTATAATGTACGTTATGGTATTTTGAAAAAACGCATTGATAAAGCGACGATTGAAGGCACGAATGAGCGACTCACCGTAGCTGATAAAATTGCGATTGTGTATTTGCAAGAGAAAGATCGCCAGGAATATTTAGAGTACATCGAATATTTACAGCATGAAGGTTGGGTCACCGATGAAGTAGAAGACCTCCAAATTGGGCGTTTGCAAGGTGCACAAGGATTGCGAGCTTTACGTGTGACGATAAAATATTGAATCTTGATTTTTTCTAAAAAACGTGAGTGATGGATAAAATAGCCCGTTAGGAGCTTAACTACGGGTAGCATGATGGCTACCGATGTTAAACGCCTAACGGCGTAGTGCTGCATTTTAATCTTCAACTATTTGTAACTATTTATATTTCAATTATTTATTATGGTTCTTATTCGTAATTCACGTTAAAAAATAAAAAGTAACAATTTTTAACACATATTAAAATTATTTATCTACTGTAAGACTTGACATACGTTAGAAATTGTTCTAATTTTGAAGGGCATACCTACATTTTTTCCACT
>JANRME010000262.1:0-9541 GCA_033761835.1 Saprospiraceae bacterium | reverse complement strand
GTTTCCAGTTTGGGTTTAAAAAGAAGGTTTTATTAAATTCTTGTAGCACGGAAATAAACCCAAAAGGGAATTTATATAATATTTATCAATAATTTGACCCGAAAAACAAATACCCGCTAAAAGGATGTCATCATTTGGAGTGATTACATCCTCTATCAAATTGAATATGTAATTATTTCGTGAGCGACCATATCCATTTGCCGCTTTGATCGAAATAGCCAATCCGGTCGCCTTGTTCCACTCGAAATAAACCATCGCCGGCATAGCTGATGTATTCAAAATTAGGCTTTACGATAAATTGTCCATCGAGATTACTTAAGCCATTAAAACCCTGAATACGTACTCTGGCGTAGCCATTTTCAAAAGTTTCGATTTTATCATATTTTGGAGGAACAATTTCTATGCCTTTCCGATTGATAATTCCCCATTTACCATTGACTTGCACCACCGCCACGCCATGCTGAAATTCGCTTGCTTCATCATAAAAACCATTATATAAACCGGCTTGCTCGGTAATGTAGTAAAAGCGGTATTCATTATTGCGCACCAAGCCCCGCCCTTCCCGAAAGGTAAGCAAGCGATCCAAACTTGGTTCGATGACCAAATTACCCTCCAAATCAATGAGTCCGGCACGCCGAATGCCTTTATACACTACAGCTTTGCCACCATCATAATCAAGGCATTTGCTAAATTCAAAAGGTACTACCTCATTTCCAGTTTTGTTGATATAACCGCAAGAACCCTCCCGCTGCACCGCTGCCCGTCCTTCAAAAAATGCGGATGCCTTAGAAAAAGTGCAAGGAATAACCAAACGCCCGGTAGTGTCAATATAACCGTAACTATCTTTGAGTTTGACCACCGCCAAACCTTCAGAATAGGGCTGGATTTCATTATAAGCCTGCGCAGAAATCTGCTTCCCTTCCAAGTTGATAACGCCGTACCGAAGCCAGTTTTTACCATAGGTAACAAGTGCCAAACCATCTTCATTGAATGGTTCTATATTTACGAATTGTGGTTTGGTTACATACGTTCCCGTTCGATCGATCAAACCATATTGGCCATTTACAACGACCCTGGCGATACCTCGATCAAAGTCGTTGGCACGCTCGAATTTAAGAGGAATTACAAACTGATTTTTTCGATTGATAAAGCCCGTGCCTTCAGAAGTGGTTGCCCATGCCAATCCTTCTTGAAAGTTACCGACTCGTGCGTATTTAAGTTCGATTACAATCTCACCTTGTTTGTCAATGAAGCCCCAGTAGCGGCCAATCTTCACCGCCGCCAAGCCTTCGTAAAAATCAGAAACTTCACGGAAACGACATGGAATCACTTCCAAGCCTTCATCATTCACAAAACCCCATAAACCATTGCGTTTCACCGCCAATCTACCCTCCCTGAAAAAACCCAATTCATCGTACACCGCATCCACCGCCAATTGACCAAGGGTATCAATCAAGCCATATTTTGGAGTTTGTACATACAAACGCACAATTTTGTTATCCGTATTTTTGAGAAATTCGATTCCGTCGTACTGACATGGAATGACCGGCTGGCCTTTCGCATTCACCATGCCCCATTTACCATCACAAGCAACAATACCAACGCCATTAATAAAATCCTGCGCAAAAGTAAAGTTCGGTGTCACAGTTGGTCGTCCGGTTGAATCGACATAGCCCCATTCGCATCCTTCACAAATCAGTACCGCTTCTTGCCGGAAAAGTTGATCGTATTGCGTGTAATCGAGCATAGAATAAGCGCTCTGCAAACTATTGAGATAGGCATTTAAATTGCCCAGAGAGTAATGATGCTTCATGCTGCCAGATAGGCGCCCTTTGATGCTAACTCTTGCTACTCCATCCTGAAAATCACCAATAAAAGCATAATCTTTACAAACAATACGTCCGATTTGATCCACTAGCCCGTGGCGGCCATTCGCAAAAACACAGCGTGCGGTCGCATTTCCTTTTTCAAAATCTTTGAACTGTACTGATAGAAATTCCAAATCTGTGACCAATAAACCCAGTTCGTTTCGCACCAAACCATATACCGTACTAAACCGATACGTAGTCCGTTCAAATTCATACTGATTACCTTGTTCAACCCCTACCAGCGTGAAACCCAGCTCTTTATAAACTTTTATGGTGGAAAAATTAGGCTCTATTTGGATGACGCCATCCGCCAAACGACGAAGCCCCCAGCGATCATTGGTCGGAGCGTAAAACCATTCGTATTGATCCAATACGTAGTTATTCATCTGCGAATGACGCTTTGAGGAAGCATCGCCGCTGATGTGCAATACAAAATGTTTTTCAAAACTGCTATGACCTGTTAGTTGCCCATTTTCATCAAAGTCAAGCAAAGTCAAGGCTTCCTCGCCCGAAGCGCTGGGATTTGAAGTGTATGCTTTGGCTCGGTTTTCTTCTATTTCGATCCGTTGATATTGCGGAACGACAATTTCTTCGCCTTTAAAATTAATAATGCCAAATACCTTCCCTTTTTTTATTACACCGATGCTTCCTCGAAGCGGTGCAATGTAATCGTATTGAAATGAACCGATAGGTTTATCATTTGCCTCTACAATACCCCATTTTCCTTTGAAATTGACTCGAAACAATTCGCCTTCGTGCTCCTGTATTTCGTGGTATTGCGGTTGCAAAACAATACTCCCGCACCAATCCATCAATCCAAGTTGACGGTTCTTTTTGATAATCAAATACTTGCGCGAAAAAGCATAATAATCGTCGTAGTCGCCTTGCGTAATGACGCCGCGACAAGCAATCGAGTACACGTACACACGCCCATTGGAAATCAATTTGATATACGTGTCAGAAATTTTTGTGTAAGCCTCGTATTTGGGAGGGACAATGTTTTCACCGCTTTCATCTATGGCGCCCCAACTGCTGCCGGATTTGTAGAAATAAACGCTGTCATTAAAAATATTGATTTCATCAGCAATACCGGGTAACATTTCACTACCATCGGCAGAGAGCAGTCCCAACTTTTCTCCTTCCCTGACTAAAAAAACGTCTTTCTGTTCCAAGCGAAGGTCGTCATATTTGGGCGCACTAATCAGCCTTCCACGACTATCCACTAAGCCCCATTTCTCATTTTTACGAAAGGCAAGATAATGTTCATTTAAAAGTTTTAATCGTTCATAACCCTTTGGCAATACGATTTCTCCATGTAAATTGACCACCTGCCACTCGCCATTATTCATCACCGACATTAAAAGAGAATCCAACACTTTAAGATCGTCATAACGAGGCGGAATGATTTCTTTACCTTGTGCATTGAGTAAACCCACGCCACCATTGCGCTGCATCACGGCATAACCAAATTGCTTGAATTCTCCTATGCCATCGTACACCGGTTGCAATACAATTTTGCCTTCCGAATCAATTAAACCCCACTTTTTATTCAATTTCACAGGAAAATACGGCTGTGCCTGTGCGACAACACCCCAGTAGATAAGCAATAGCACTGTCCATCTTATCCTCATAAGCTCCAATAATCTGAACGTATTTCGTTATTTTGCCTCCCGTCTGGTCTATGATTTGCAAGCTTTGTGTGTAATTCTAAACGTATTTTGCGGGCGCAAATTATGTGCTTGCATCCTAACTTCCGCGATGCGTCTGTATGACAGAAATACAAAAGTAATAAACGAAATTGAATTAATTTACTTTTTTCTAATATGTTGATTTTTATAAAGTGTTAATTAACATATCCAGTCAATCAATGATTACTATTTGTTTAAAATCCTAACGGTAATTCTTCAAAAATAGCCCAACAATTGTGCTGATATTTTAATAATGTAATATTTTCAATCCTGCAAGTGCGCGCATATTGCTGCTGCGAGAAATGTTGCCAGGCTTTCGGAAAAAGCTCGCGTTTCAGGTCTTATGAGCAATCGTAATATGTGGATTAAATCCATGCTGATCACGCTCATTTTTTAATTGTAATTCTGATTCTAAAAATGCCTCTAATTTATTTTGCAATTTTATTAAAGCTTCGTTGTGCTCCACATCTACATAGATAACGCGAGGCCTGAAAGCATTGAAGTTTTTCAAGGATAGTTCAAATGCTTCTGCGGCGGCGGCAAATTCATCCAATGCAGTTTTCAATTCATCTATTCTTGCTTCTTGCCATTTAAAAGGAGGAAAAAGTGTAATATGTGGCGGCGACTTGAGTGCATGGGAAGCACCAAAATGTTCAGACAAGTATTCTTTGAATTGAGTTATTTCTCGTTGTATAATAACGTCAGGGAGCACGGCAATAAAGAGAAGTAAGTCTCGCATAGGCTACTTTTTTTCAAAGAAAAAGTCGTACCCCCACAGCACTTTGCTAAATACGCGATGTTGAATCAGCATAAAATCCTGCCCGTTCCAGTCCAAAAAATAGCGTTCCACTACATCTGCATTGGGTAATCGAGGATTAGCGGGGTCTTGCAGCGGAATGATAGGAAACAAGCGCACAACCGTAGCATTTCCAGCCTTATCGGCGACTGTAATGATGCTAAAAGGAACCAACTGCAAAATAGAATCCCTACGTGGGTTTTCATTTTCAAAGGCCTCTGCCCCCAAACTTTTGAAGCCCTCCAAAAAAGCTTCGACTTTGCCTAAGTTGACTGAACTGTTGATCGTTGGCGTCGTTCCGTAAAAAGGTTTTATTTGAAAGTCATTACCGCTGCGTTCCAGCCGAAACGATTGATTCCGCTGCTTTGGATATTCTATACTGACAGCTTGAATATCATCTTGATTATAAGCAAAAATAATCTTATCGCGCCAGTCTTCGTCGGTCAAATTATATCGAAAACGTAAATTACCTTCCCAACTTGGAATGTAGGTTACATAAGGCTGATTCGAACCTTCCATAATCATGTACGTACCGCGCTCGTCGGGCGTAGCGCCGCCTACATAATAAGTTTTGATTAGTTTATTATTATCATTATACAATTCAACCTTCAAGCCGTTCGCAGAAAGATCTTTTACCATATTATCAACAGCCGCAGTTGGTGGTTTGTATTTCACTTGCACCCTAGTGATCGCATCTAACAAATTATCCATCGCATTTTGCCGTGCTTTATATTTACCGTTATAAAGCCAGTGAGTGTTTTTTCGTTCTAATGTAGTCGTTCCGCCCTTTCTATCGGCAATAAATATTTTATAAATTTCATCAGGGTCTTCTATCGCAAAACGCTGGTTTTTAGCTGATAATGTCGTTTTTTCGTCTTGCTGTGTGAGTAAATACCAGGTAGCAACCGAGCCAAATAAAGCAAATATGATAAGGAGTAATAATGTTTTTTTCATTTATAAAGATTGTAATTGGTTATCGGTTATTGGGAGCTTTTTACCGATAACAAACAGCTAACTAATTTATCTAAGCAAAACGTCTCCGACGTATCCAATTGTAAATCAAGCCAAAAGCAATCAAAAACACTAATGGCAATAATAAATTAATAATCTGCCATTTTCGCTCTTCTGCTTGCGCACGCACCGTATTGAGTGGTCGGAGCTTTACTTCTTTGCCACGCGCCTCTATTACGCCATTGGCGTCCACTAAATATTCCAGCGCATTCACGAGGAAGTCTTTATTCGCAAATTGATATTGTTCAAACTCATTGAAACCCAAAGGTTTATAAGACTGCTCTTGTGGATTAATTCCATTTTTGGCAATATCCCCATCCGAAACTACGATCATCCGCGTAGGCGTGCTTTCTGCTTTATATTCAATATTTAATTGTCGTAATCCTGAGAGCAAATCTTCTGTTACCTTGTTTTCAAATAAGGAAGGAAAAATGCCTTCAAGCAGCATAGCTATTGGCTGTCCGGGCTTATCATATTTTGTAGGATCAATATCATATTTTAAAAAATCAAAATTCATTTCCAGCGGAATATACTGCAAACGGCTATTTGTAGAAGATTCCAACAAAACAGATTTTTTCACATCCGTTTTGATCCGGACATTGGTGTCAATTGTACTCGCATATAAAAAATTTGTTAATCCTAATCCTTTGACCAATTGGTGATTAGAAGTTGGTGATGCGATTATATGATAAGGATAACGAAAATAATCAAATTGCGGCGCATTGCCCAACATACCCGTCGCCAATGCAATACGTGAACAACGAACATCCAGAATTAGGTTCGGCTGAATACGAATACCATATTTAAATAATAAATCATCCAAATTCAAAGCGTATTCCTGTGGAAAAAACTGCCCACCTCGAAGGCTATCCAAATCTACATTCAGCTTATCAATTAGCCAAAGTACTTTGCCTCCGCTCATTATATATTGGTCAATTTTAAATTTATCCTGCTCAGAAAACGCCCCACGCGGCTTGGCTATTACCAGCGCCGACAATTGATCGGGCGGAATATTCACCAAACTATCCAAACGCAGACGGCCGGTCTCATAAAATTGACGCAGCGTTTTTTCTAAATCGGCGGTTTCAATTGGCGAGAGCTCACCATGCCCTGTGGTGAAAGCAATAACAGGCTTGGTAGGTGATTGTAGCTTTTGAATGGCATTAGAAATATGATATTCGAGTAAAGAAACCGAGTTATTTAAGACTTCATCTTGCGACTTTCCGGGTACTTCGTTGCCAAGTAATTTTACATTCATGCTGCGCCCTTTATAAAAAACCTGCGCATAAGGATAAATCAATTGCACACTCGTCTGATCCTTATCTTTCACACGCAGCGAAACGGGAATCACCTGTTCTTTACGCAGTTCTTCTCTTCGGGCATTAATTTCATCAACTGTACCCTTTGAAGGATCGTCAAATTCATATTCGATATACCCCGAAATTCCTCTAAAATCATCGAGTAATTCGCGTGTAGCCGTTTGCAAACGTTTAAATCCTGCAGGAAATTCACCATCCAACAGCACTCTGATATATACCACATCATCAAGATTACGCAGAAGTTTTTTGGTCGGTTGGGTCAGTGTAAAGCGCTTATCTTCGGTCAAATCGATGGTAGTAAAAAAAGAGCGTCCGCCGATTCGAGCATTTGCCAATATATTAATAAAAATCACAATCCCGACAAAGAATGCCAGATTGAGAAGCGACTGTGTACGCCTAGAATTTTTATATTTTTTCTTTTCTGCCATATTTTCCTAGAAATCGTGATTCGTAGCTCGTAATTCGTAGCTCCTACTTCCCCTTCACCATTTTCTACGTTCCAATGAAGTTAATGTCAACATAATAAAAACAGCAATAATAGACAAAAAATAGATCATATTCCTCGAATCTATGATGCCCCTGCTAATAGAATTATAATGATGTTTCATACCCAAAATTTGCACCAGCACATCTGATTTTCCTACAAAAATCGGCAAACGACTAAATAAATCAAAGCCCCAGTGAATAAAAAAACAAAGAAAAGTAGCAAGGATAAATGCTACGATTTGATTATTAGTCAACGAAGATGCAAAAACGCCAATCGCTACAAACACGCCGCCCAAGAAAAGCAAACCAAAATAAGAGCCCATAATCGCCCCGCTGTCCAAATTACCCTTGGGTGCGCCCAATTGATAAACTGTATAATAATAAAGTAATGTTGGTAAAATCGAAAAACCCACCAAAGTCAAGCAAGCCAGGAATTTTCCCAACACAATGGACAAGTCGCTTAATGGTTTGGTGGCCAATAATTCTATCGTGCCGGTTTGTTGCTCTTCGGCAAAGGAACGCATGGTAATCGCCGGAATCAAAAAAGCAAAAATCATCGGTGCAATATCAAATAATTGGTCGAGTGTAGCGTAATCATATTGCAATAAGCTTGTATCAGGAAAAATGAATAATACCAACCCAAGGGCTACTAAAAACACGCTAATCACGATATATCCAATCAGTGAACTAAAAAATGTATTAATTTCTTTTAAAAAAATACTCACCATGAGTCTACGTGCTTAATATTGCGTTTAAAATGATAAATATTCAATTATTCAAAGGTAAATGAACTGCGTTTCGATCAACGTATATCAATAAACAACGAAATAATTTTTCATCCGCCTCTTCGGGTGACAAATCACGAACGGTATTCCACAATTGGCGGTCATCCTGAATCCAGTTGAGGAAGTTTGAGGTGCTGAAATCGATGATTTCTCCAGTTTGAAAATGCAGCATTCGTTCTTGCTGAACTACACGTTCCACCGGTACTTTCGCTTGGCGGTACGCCCTTCCATTTATGGGATTGATAGCTTTTACTTCCACTGAATCCACCGCTTCATTCTTATATTTATAATAGCAAATCTTTCCGCGTACCCTCAAACCTGCAAAAACCGTCGCTGCATCTGTGACTTCGCCTTTGGGCAAACGAATGTAAGGAATTCCGCCGATGCAAAGTCCCCAAACTTGCTGCAAATCAAGCGTTTTCTGCCCTTTTTTGATAAATTCCACTTGCGCCACAAAACCCTCGTCACTTGTCGCCATGCGCGAATTCACTTCTTCCCAGGTGAATGTAGGCTGGTTTTGTTGAAAATCATTAAAAGCTAAGTAAATGCCATCTTTAAATTTAAAGTTTTTGGTCAGCAATATACTATCAGGCTGCGCGTGAAGACAGTAATAAAGAAAAGTGAAATTTATAAAAATTATTATACGAACCATCATTATCAATCGTAAATCATTTAGTCAATTTATGAAACACGTCCTCTACACTTACTAATTCTTTATGCATTTCCAATAAAGTCAAATTATGCTGAACAACAAACTTATGCACTTCTGGCCGAACATCAGCATCCGCATTTGCAATAAGTTGCCAACGGTTTTTACCAAGGTCATTCACTTGTTTCACTTTTGAAATACCTGCCAATAGCTTTTTATCAATTTTTTCGGCAAATTCTATGGTCACAACCGATTCGCCTTCCACTCGGCTTTGCAGGGCTTCAATTGGGTCATCTGCTACAATTTTGCCGCGATTAATAATTATTACACGGTCGCATAAAGCTTGCACTTCCTGCATGATGTGCGTAGAGAAAATCACCGTTTTTTTCTGCCCAAATTGCTTAATCAAGCTACGAATTTCCACTAATTGATTAGGATCCAAGCCCGAAGTCGGTTCGTCCAAAATCAACACCTCCGGGTCATGCAACATCGCTTGCGCTAAACCTACTCTTTGACGATAACCTTTTGACAATGAGGCGATTATTTTTTTTTGCTCGTGTTCCAAGCCCGTCATTTGTACCATTTCATCCACCCGTTGCCTAATATTTTTTACGCCGTGCAATCGAGCTACAAAAGTCAAGTATTCCTTGACATATAGGTCTTTATACAAGGGATTATGCTCTGGCAAGTAGCCAATGCTACGCCGCACTTCCATCGGGTTTTCCGATACGTCATAGCCGCAGACGGTCGCTCCACCGCTGGTTTGAGGAATAAAACAGGTCACGATTTTCATAGTCGTGGTCTTGCCGGCACCATTGGGTCCCAGAAAACCCAGCACTTGCCCTGGTTTCGCCTCGAAACTCACCTCGTCCACTGCGCGCTGCTCGCCATATATTTTGGTCAATTTTTTTACTACAACACTCATAGTTTCTAGTTAGA
>JANRME010000261.1:0-11156 GCA_033761835.1 Saprospiraceae bacterium | reverse complement strand
CTACACCCCAAAATGAGCATAAATTTTTGTTCCATTTGATAATTAGATTTTTAAAGGAAGAGCATAATTTTTTATACGATCTATTGTATGTAAAAGTCTCCAATTGAGGTCATTTATTATTGCTTAAAACTTTTAACAATTTGTTTATTCCCCCACACCTTCCCTCCTTCATTTTCAAAAAACTTAATCTTTACATCTTTTCCATCAAATACCGCATAAGAATTATGATGCAACCATTCACCGAGATTGATATAACGGCTTGTTTTATTTTTTAAAATATGATCGATTGGTAAATGTCGATGTCCAAAAATGTAATAATCCGCCGGCGTTATATCAAGTTTATAATTAGCGTAAGCGACGAGCCATTCCTTATCTTCGCCAAGAAAACCGGGGGCTTCGGGATACAATGCGCGGCTTTTGCCGGAGAAATAATTCGCCAGCCAAATGCCAAAATTGGGATGAAATCTTGCGAACAACCACTGACAAACGGGATTCGCAAAAACTTTTTTGATAAATTTATAGCCGTGATCGCCAGGGCCCAAGCCATCGCCGTGTCCAATGAAAAAGGTTTTGCCGTGAATTTCGCGCAGAATGGGTTTTCGGTAAGTCGGGATGCCCAGTTCCTGCTCAAAATAATGAAACACCCACATATCATGATTCCCTGTAAAAAAGTAAATAGGAATATCACGATCGCGTAATTCTGCAAGCTTACCCAAAAGTCGAGTATATCCCTTGGGTATCACGGTTTTATATTCAAACCAAAAATCAAATACGTCACCGACTAAGTAAATAGCTTCGGCATCTTTACTAATAAAGTTTAACCAACGTATAATTTGTCGCTCACGCTCGGCGCTGGTCAGTTTGGCGTTTACACCCAAATGAAAATCGGAAGCAAAATAAGTATTCATTTATAGTACTTGGTGTTAGGGTGTTATCGTGTTTTGGTAACGGATCGCAATATAAATAGAAAGTAATCTTTGACACAGTGTTTTAACGCTAGGAACCATAACACCATCGTACTGTAACCCTATGGCATCATCACCGTGCCGCAATTTTTGCAGGTGCGCAGGTCCTCGGACGCCATGAATTCCTGAATAGCTTCTTTAATTTGGGTGCCAATATCTTTCAAAGCAAAGCTTGCTTCGTGGAGTTGGTGATTGCAATTTTCACAGAACCAAATCAATTTATCTATTTCGCCGGGCTTGCGGTAGCGCTCGATCACGATTCCTACAGTATTGGCGGGGCGTTGCGGCGAATGCGGGATACGCGGTGGCAATAAAAACATTTCACCTTCACGGATAGAAATGGTCTCGGGTTCGCCATTTTCGTTGATGATTTTCACGGAAATATCACCTTCGAGTTGATAAAATAATTCTTCACCGTCTTCCCAGTGATAATCCTTGCGACCGTTCGGGCCGCCCACCACCATTACGATATAGTCGTCGTTACCTTTATAAATTTGTTGATTACCAACGGGCGGTTTGAGCAAATGACGGTTTTCTTCTATCCAGTTTTTGATGTTAAATGGTTTGATTAGTGGCATAATTTTAAAGTTTGGAGGTTTTATATTCGAGGTTTGGAAGTTGGTTGATAAGTTTTGAAGTTGAATTTCTCTAAACTTATCAGCTCCTAAGCTCCTCACCTTCTCACTAAATACACTAAATTTAGCCGAAAATTTCAAAAAAGAAAAATGGATTTAAATTTAAAAGGCAAAAATGCGTTTGTTGGCGGCAGCAGCAAAGGCATTGGCAAAGCGATAGCGATAGAATTGGCGATGCTGGGTGCGAATGTAATTCTGGTTTCGAGATCGGCAGATAAAATGGCGCAAGTGCTGCACGAATTGCCTCGACAGGAAGGGCAAGATCATGAGTTTTTGGCAGCAGATTATGCGGATTTAGAAGACTTAAGCGCGAAAGTAAAAGGCTTAGCTTCAGAGCGTCCGATTCATATTTTAGTGAATAACACAGGCGGCCCGGCGGGTGGCACTATTTTAGAAGCGACTTCGGAAGCATTTTTAAAAGCATTTCACAAGCATTTATTGTGCAATCAGTTACTGGCGCAGACTTTTTCGCCCGGGATGATTAAATCAGGCTACGGCCGCGTGATCAATGTGATTTCCACCTCTGTAAAAGCACCTTTAGATAATTTGGGCGTCTCCAATACCATTCGGGCAGCAGTAGCGAACTGGTCTAAAACGCTTTCTAATGAACTGGGGCGCTACGGCATCACGGTGAATAATGTATTACCAGGCATGACAGCAACTGAACGATTAGAAGAAATCATCCAAAATGCAGCAAAACAAAGCAATGGCGATTCTAAAACCGTTTCCGAACGCATGAAAAAGGAAATACCCTTGGGGCGCTTCGCCGAACCGGCAGAGATCGCAGCAGTGGCAGCATTCCTGGCATCACCGGCAGCCTCTTACATCACAGGCACAAATATAGTTGTAGATGGCGGCAGGACGCGGAGTTTGTAACGGCGGACTTTATCCACCGAAAAATGGACGGCGAGTGAAGCTCGCCGATACTTTATGAGCAAAATAAAAGATAAACAAATACTAGTTACCGGCAGTACGGGATTTCTCGGTTCTTATTTATTGCGCTATCTCGTTCATGAAGGCTATATCAGGATACGCGCGCTCAAGCGGGCAGATAGCCATATGGATTTGGTGGCGGATATCAAAAGCCAAATCGAATGGATTAAATGCGATATGCTTGATATTATTGGCTTGGAAGATGCAATGCAAGGTGTGCAACAGGTATATCATTGCGCGGCAGTGGTTGCTTTTGATGCGCGTGAATTTGAACGAATGCGAAAAGTCAATGTAGATGGTACTGCAAATGTAATCAATGCGGCGCTTCACGCGAAAGTCGAAAAATTCGTACACGTCAGTTCTATCGCTGCCATTGGGCGCACGAAGGGTTCGAATATTGTGAATGAAGCAACAAAATGGGAACGAAATAATTTTAATTCGGAATACGCAATCAGCAAATATTTGAGTGAAAACGAAGCCTGGCGTGGCTTAGCGGAAGGCCTTAATGTAGCGATTGTCAACCCTTCGGTCATTTTGGGCGCTGGGCGCTGGGATGATGGGCCATTAAAGTTTTTTAAACTTGTCTGGAAAAATTTTCCTTTTTATACCAAAAGTACTTCCGGCTTTGTGGATGTGCGCGATGTGGCTCGGTTTATGGTTCATTTAATGGAAAGTGATAAAACGGGCGAGCGTTATATTTTAAATGCAGAAAATCTTACTTATCAAGCCATTATGAATGAAATTGCAACTAATTTGAATAAAAAACGCCCACGAATTGAAGTAACGCCTTTCATTCAGCAATTGGCTTGGCGAGCAGATTGGTTGCGTTCGCGCCTGCTTGGCAAAAAGCCTTTTATTACGAGGGAAGTCGCTCGATTGGCGATGCGCTCGTTTGAGTATGAAAATAAAAAATCCCTGAGTCAATTTGATTTTGAATACACGCCGATTCGACAAACCATCGCCGAAACCAGTCGCCAGTTCCGCGAAGCCGCTGAAAATGGCTTTGAGTCAAAGGTTTTACCTTTAGTCTAATCTCCAAATCACTCCATCTCCTTATCTCAAAATTTCCTTCGGGTAACACAAATAATATTTGGTCACAATTTTTGATTGAATACCATAATCCGCCGTCGCTGACATCGGCAGCACGCGCCCATCTTTGTGCAAAATCTTGATTTCATCCTTAGAGGTGCTATAAGCACTGTTGGTTTCCATGCCGCTAAACACCAGATAATCAGTCATTTCTGAAGAAAAAGCGCCCCAGTATTCTGTTTTATGGCGAATTTCTTTAATATAATCTGCTTCAAATGGCTCGTTCCGCAATTCCAATTTAAACAAACGACGGTCAATCAGGCACTTAGAAAAATAAGCCAGCAAAGAATCATCCGCATTCATCCAACTTTTTAAAGCGGACATCACATCGTAATCATCCAATCGGGCAAAGCGTTCCAAGAGTTCGTCCCGTTTCGATTCAAAATCTTTCTCCGTCAAATGATGATGCAAGAAAAATTCAAGATTTTCGGTAGCCCGAAGATTGAAGCCGGACTCAACAAGATCACGAGCCCGACGCAGCGTTTGCACCAGCATTTGCTCGGCTGCCAGCACCGTTTTGTGCAGATACACTTGCCAATACATTAATCGCCTGGCAATCAGGAACTTCTCGACCGAATAAATTCCTTTTTCTTCCACTACCAGTTCGCCGTCTTTCACCGCCAGCATTTTGATAATGCGATCATAACCAATTACGCCTTCGTGTACCCCCGTGAAAAAACTATCCCGATTCAAATAATCCATCCGATCCATATCTAATTGCCCGGAAACCAATTGATTAAGGAACCTTTTAGGGTATTCATCTAAAAAAATCTGGATCGCCAAATTTAATTTGCCACCAAATTCATCATTTAGTTTTTGCATAAATAGCACAGACAATGTTTCGTGATGCACTTGGATGAGCGCGTTTTCCAAAGTATGCGAAAAAGGCCCATGCCCAATATCGTGTAGCAAAATCGCAATGCGCAGGGCTTCGGCTTCCTCGTCGTTAATGTCCACATCCTTGCTACGAAGTACATCAATGGCTTGATTGGTGAGATGAAATGCACCCAGCGCATGATGAAAACGTGTATGCAAAGCTCCGGGATATACATAATGTGTGAGGCTAGTTTGCTTGATGCGGCGAAGGCGCTGAAAATAAGGATGCTCGATGATGTCAAATACAATGCCATCTGGGATGCCCACAAAGCCATAAACCGGGTCGTTCAATATTTTTTTGCTACGATGCATGAAATTTTTGATTGCAGGTTGTTAAATATACGCTGACATTATCAATGCTCGATTTTTAGAACAAGAAAAAGGACAAAAAGTGTTAAGATTGATCGTAAATTTCTATCTTCCGCAAAGGTGAAAAACCGCAGCAGGATTAGGCAATAAATTTGAATGAAAAACTATTTAAAAAACGGTTATCTCGACGCCAGATATTAGACGTCAGATATTAAGTAACAGATAACAAAAATTTAAAATGGATAAAATAAAGATACTCTGGGCAGATGATGAAATTGATCTCCTGAAACCCCAATTAATGTTCCTCGAAAAAAAAGGATATGATGTCATTACAGTGAGCAATGGCTACGACGCGCTCGAAGAATGCGAAGCCAATAATGATATTGATGTAGTATTCCTGGATGAAAGTATGCCGGGATTAACTGGTTTGGAAACCCTCTCCAAAATAAAAGCAGATAATCCTTTGATGCCGGTGGTAATGATTACCAAAAACGAAGCGGAAGACATCATGGAAGAAGCTTTGGGTTCGCAGATTTCTGATTATTTAATAAAGCCTGTGAATCCCAATCAGATTTTACTGACGCTCAAAAAGATTATCGACAATAAGCGCCTGGTGCGGGAGAAAACGTCGAGTGATTATCAGCAACAATTTCGAGAGCTGTTTTTGCGCATTCAAAGTGGCTTGAACACAGAGGAATGGGTAGAAGTTTATCGCCGAATCATTGGTTGGGAAATCAAGATTGACGAATCGAATTCGACGCAAATGTGGGATATTCTTTCGATGCAAAAAAGCGAAGCGAATAACGAGTTTTCCAAATTTATCCTCAAAAATTATATGAATTGGGTGCGCGACAACGAAAGTGCCCCTGTGATGTCGAATAACCTAATGCGCAGCAAGGTTTTTCCACAACTTAAAGAGGATGTGCCTACCATAATGCTGCTATTGGATAACTTGCGCTACGACCAGTGGAAAGTCATAGAACCCATCATTTCAGAATTGTACCGAGTAGAAGAAGAGGACTATTTTTACAGCATTCTGCCGACCTCCACGCAATACAGTCGCAACGCGATTTTCGCTGGTATGATGCCTGCTGAAATTGAAAGATATCATTCTGATTGGTGGAAAAATGATTCTGATGAAGGTGGCAAGAATTTGCACGAAGGCGATTTACTCTCGGAACAAATCCGTCGCGTTTTCCGAAAACCGCTCAAGCATGAATACGTAAAAGTGACTAATGTCAACTATGCCAGACAGTTACAGGATAATATTTTTAATTATTTGAATAATGACCTGACGGCAATCGTATATAATTTTATTGATATGCTTTCGCACGCGCGCACGGAGATGGAAGTGCTGAAAGAATTGGCAGGTGATGAAAAAGCGTATCGTTCGCTGACGCGCTCCTGGTTTATCAATTCTCCGCTTTGGGCTGCCCTGCAACGCGCCGCCGAACGCGACGTGCAACTCATCATCACCACCGATCATGGCACCATCCGCGTGAATACGCCTTCCAAAGTAGTGGGCGACCGCGAAACGACTACGAATCTTCGCTATAAAGTTGGTAGAAATCTACAATATGACCGAAAAGACGTACTCGAAGTGCGCGACCCGGAAAAAGCGGGGCTTCCACGACCCAATGTAAGCTCTACCTTCATTTTTGCGAAGGAGGATAAATTTTTCTTATATCCGAATAATTATAATTATTATAATAATTATTATAAAAATACTTTTCAGCACGGCGGTATATCATTGGAAGAAATGATTTGCCCGGTGATACGATTGAGAACGCGATAAACATTTAGTAATTATTTAATAAAATTTAATTTTAGTCCCAAAATATTCACCCGATGATTGCGAATCTTGTTCTGCAAGTCAAGGCTAATATGCGTTTTCGCCTTATTATATTGCTTGGTATTTCTATGATATTCAGTGTAATAATGTCCATTTTTCGAGTTTGGCACACCGAAACGCTGATGTACGCATTCCTGGTTTGGAATTTATTTTTAGCCGCCATCCCTTACGGTATCAGCACTTTATTGATTCTTTATCCCCACTTGCAAAAGCGAGCCTTTATTTTTTGGAGTTTGATGGTGATTTGGTTGCTTTTTTTACCCAATGCACCCTACATTTTCACCGATCTGTTTCACCTGCGCCCGCGCCAGGATGTGCCACTTTGGTTCGATTTATTGCTATTACTTTCCTTTGCCTGGAATGGCTTGATGCTAGGCTACTTATCTTTACTTGATATTCAAGAGATTATCATCAAAAAAATCAGCTGGCGAAGCAGTTGGATACTGGTCATCGGTGTACTTTTGTTAAGTGCTTTTGGCGTTTATCTTGGGCGATATTTACGCTGGAATAGCTGGGATTTATTCTTGAATCCGCTTCCTTTATTCCAGGATATTTTTGATCGGTTTATCCATCCTTTCGCGCATCCGCGTACGTGGGGCGTCACTTTTGGTTATGGAACATTTTTGATTTTAGGATATTTAATTTTAAGAACCCTCATTCAAAAACCAATTGCAAAAATCTAATATCCAAGCATCAATTGCCAGAATCCGGCGTCCAGTTCCTATCTTCGCAAGGTAGAAATCATCAATTAATAATTGCCAATTCCCAATGTACACCAGAGACGAACAACGCGCTTTTTTTGAGCTTTCCAAAAAATATTTGAGTGCGGATGGCACAATAGCGGCAACGCCTGCAGCCCAGCAAATGGAGGACTTGCGCCGCCTTATTATTTATCATGAATGGCGTTATTACATTCTTAATGATCCCGTCGTGAGTGATTTTGAGTACGACCAGTTGTATAAGCAGTTGGAAAAATTGGAAGAAGCGCATCCTGAATTGGTGAAGCCCGACTCCCCTACGCAGCGCGTATCTGCCGATTTGAACTCAGAATTTCCGGAAGTGGCGCACCTCACGCCGATGTTGTCTTTGGCGAATTCATATAACGAAGAAGACTTATTTGATTTTGATGGGCAAATCAAACGCCTGCTAGGTTTTGCGGAGGATGCGGATATCGAATATGCCGTAGAGCCTAAGTTTGACGGGGGGAGCATCGCGTTGGTGTACGAGGGTGATCGCCTTGTTCGTGCTGCCACCCGCGGCAATGGCGTGATGGGTGAAGAAATGACCGCCAACGCCCGCGTGATTCGTTCGATTCCTTTGAAAGCTAATTTTTCAGAATATGGCATTTCCCGAGTGGAATTGCGCGGCGAGGTCTTGATCCGCAAGGATATATTCAAAAAAATGAATATACAAAGAGCCGAGCAAGGCTTGACTTTGTTTGCCAATCCGCGCAACACAGCGGCCGGCGGATTAAGAATAAAAGACCCGAAAGAAGCGGCGCAGCGCGGCTTGGAAGCTTTCGTTTACACGCTTGGCTACGCCGTTGATCAAAATGGGAATAATGTATTAAATCGCTTTGCGACGCATTGGGAAAGCCTGGATTTGCTGGACAAATTGGGTTTTAAAGTGCCAACTGTTGAGCGCAAGATTTGTAAAAACATCAAAGAAGTAGTGGATTTTTGTCACGAATGGCAGGAGAAACGCGACACGTATCCTTATGAAATTGATGGTATGGTGGTGAAGATCAACAGCCGTGAAATCCAGGAACGAAGCGGCTACACCGCGCACCATCCACGCTGGGCGATTGCCTTCAAATTCCGCGCCAAACAAGCAACTTCCAAGCTCATCAACGTAGAATACCAGGTCGGGAAAATTGGTTCGATTACACCCGTTGCAAAATTAGAGCCAGTGCAGTTGGCAGGCGTCACTGTTTCTTCGGTTTCGCTTCATAATGAGGACTTTATCAAGAGTAAAGACTTGCGCCTCGGCGATACGGTGCTGGTGGAACGGGCGGGCGACGTGATTCCTTATATTGTAAAACCGATGGAAGAACTGCGTGATGGCAGCGAAATACCCATTGAATTTCCAAAATATTGCCCGATCAATGACACCGAAACGCCCGTCGCGCTTGTGCGTGAAGAGGATGAAGCCGCCTGGCGTTGCCCGACTTGCGTGTGCGGCGCGCAGGATTTGCAACGTATTATTTTTCATGTTTCCAAGGACGCGATGGATATTGAAGGGATGGGAAAGTCTATTGTTGAGCGGTTTTATGATTTGGGTTGGATTCGCAGCATTGCAGATGTGTACAATTTAGATTATGAGCAAATTGCTGAATTAGAAGGCTTTGGCAAAAAATCTGCCGAAAATCTGCGGAAAAACATTGAAAAAGCCAAGCAAAATCCGATTCAAAGATTATTGCATAGCTTGAGCATTCACCATCTTGGTAAAAAAGTTTCTAAACTGTTAGCAGCTGAAATTCAGCACGTTTTAGATTTAAAAAACTGGACATTAGAAAATTTCACCCATATCAAAGATGTCGGCCCGATTGTCGCCGAAAATGTGATTCGCTGGTTTCAAAACCCTGAAAATATTGCATTGCTGGAAGAAATGGAAGCATTGGGTGTGAATTTAAAACAAACCGATGAGGATCGCCCGAAAGCCCGCGCTACGGAAGGCCCTTTCGCAGGGAAAACGATTTTATTTACAGGCACTTTGCAAAAAATGGGTCGCAAGGAAGCACAAGAAAAAGCAGAATCCCTCGGCGCCAAAAATATCAGCGCGGTGAGCGGCAATCTGAATATTTTGGTGGTGGGCGAGGCCGCTGGTTCCAAGCTCAAGAAAGCGCAAGAATTGGGCACGGTGCAAATTTTAACAGAGGAAGAATTTTTGCAAATGGTTGATGGTGCTGCATCCTAATATTTTTTTATTCTATGTATATCACCCATTTGGGGTAAATGAGTCCATAAAAATATTCGTTACTTTTGCTTTTAATGTAGATACTTGAATTTGTTACACCTTACAAGCCTAAACCCATGCGTCGCGTTTTAATCGTTGATGATGAGAAGCATATGCAAGATGCGCTCCGAAGCATTCTTGCTCAAAAAAAGAATGAATATCATATTATTGGCGTTTTTCCTGATTGCGAAAATTTAAAAGAAAACATCCATAGATTGACGCCAGATATCGTTTTGATGGATATTCGAATGAATAACGATGACTCTTCCGGTTTAAGAGGATTACAACTCATCAAAGAAAACTTTCCCAAGGTAAAAGTGCTCATGATTACGATAGAAGAAGACAACAAAAAAATCATGCGAGCGATCAAGAATGAGGCGGACGGGTATATGCTCAAAGGCGAATTGGGCTTTACTTTATTTGAGGCGATTGATGAAATTTTTGATGGTGGCTTGTACATGAATGGGAAAGTAACTCGAAAGATGGGTCAGGAAATTGCGAAAAATGAAGCCCAAAAACGAGTTTTGTTAAATGGGTTAACCCATGCCGAGCAAGATATAGTAGGCTCCATGATGAATGGACACCTCGATTACAAAGAGGTAGCCAAAGATTTAAATAAAAGCGTAGAAACTGTGAAAACGCAATTCCGAGGCATTTTCCGTAAATTGGGCATACAATCTAAGATAGAGCTTATTTTTGCAATATTTAAAAATATGCTGAAAATATAGGTTTTCACCCAAAAATGGTATTTCAAACTTCTGATCCACCTCTTATCTTTGTTATCTCAATCAATTTTCTTCAAATCAGCAAAATGATTGCTCTGTGTGATCCTGTTTAGCCAAATGGTGCCAGAGAAAAAAGAGGACATCTTTAAAATTTTTCCTGGTCAATTCAATCGCCCGGCTTTCTTTAAAATGCACGCCTTTGCTCTCAAAAAAACTAAACTTTTTATGAACATCACCCAAATGGGTGATATTTTATACCATAAATAGGTTATATTTTGGGAGGGAAATTACATTTTGTAACAACCTAAATTTTACGCTCTATGGTTTACTTAAAAGTTGCTTCGATCACCTTTAATGAAACAGGGATGGAGGATACCGACCTATATATTGGGCGGTTTTCCAGATCCGAAATAGAGAATTTATTAAATAATTCTACGGGTGATATTTTTTCCGTATATTTCAACCAGGATGCAATAAGCGAAAAACCTAACCCTGCGCGTATCACTTTGGCAGCTTATCCGGGGGCAAGTACGCGCGATGGCGGCGGTGACTTCGAGCCATGTCCTCCATTCTGCTATCCTCCAGGTTGATATTCAATTTATGAGGCTGCTAAAAATTTTGGCTATGAAAAAATGTTTATGGAGCATTTCCTTTTTATTCTTGCCATTTTTGGCAGCCTTCTGCCAACCACAGCGATTATATTTTCATCATATCAATGCGGAAAGAGAAGGCGAACTTTCTCAAACGGGAAATTTTTTCGTATTTAAAGATTCCAGAGGTTTTTTGTGGGTGAGTTCTACTAATGGATTGAACCGTT
>JANRME010000260.1:0-7520 GCA_033761835.1 Saprospiraceae bacterium | reverse complement strand
TTGTAGCATACATCGGACCCAAAGAAGCGTATCCACTTTTGCTGAAAGGATTGCAACGCCTTGAATATCGAGGTTATGACAGCGCTGGCGTAGCATTGTTCAATGGCGATATTCGCGTTTTCAAAAAGAAAGGCAAAGTGCAAGAGCTGGCCGATTACGTAAAAACAATGCCTTATGAGGGAACAATGGGCATTGGACATACGCGCTGGGCAACGCACGGTGAACCAGATGACATCAACGCACACCCTCATTTTTCTGGCAATCGCCGCTTGGTTTTGGTACATAATGGCATTATTGAAAATTATGATGTCATCAAAAAAGCCCTTGAAAAAGAAGGGCATCATTTTGAAAGCCAAACCGACACAGAGGTTCTGGTGCATCTCATTGAAGAAATTCAAACCAGAGAAGACCTGCCATTAGAAGAAGCGGTGCGTATCGCGCTCACACGTGTAGTTGGCGCTTATGCCATTGTAGTGATGGACAAACATGAGCCGGGCAAATTGGTAGGCGCGCGCAAGGCAAGTCCTTTGGTAATTGGCATTGGCGAAGGCGAGTATTTTTTGGCTTCTGATGCGACACCATTGATTGAGCATACCAAAAAAGTAATTTACTTGAACGATCAGGAAATCGCGGTGGTAGAGCGCAATGGTGATCTCCAAATAAAGAAAATTGACAGCAACGAGGTACAAACGCCTTTTATCCATGAGTTGGATATGGAAATCGAAGCGCTTGAAAAGGGTGGCTACGATTATTTCATGCTCAAAGAAATTTACGAGCAGCCCAATACCATTGCCGATGCTATGCGTGGGCGAATCAACCCCCGCGAAAACTGGGTTCGCCTGGGTGGCTTGGAAAAAATTTATGAACAGATCGCAGATGCGCAGCGTTTTATAATTGCAGCTTGTGGCACATCCTGGCACTCTGGCTTGATTGGAGAATATTTGATCGAAGATTTAGCAAGGATTCCAGTAGAAGTGGAATACGCTTCTGAACTGCGCTACCGAAATCCTATTATCACCAATAAAGACGTGGTAATTGCCATTTCCCAATCGGGCGAAACGGCGGATACCCTTGCTGCGGTTGAATTGGCCAAAGAAAAAGGTGCTTTGGTTTATGGTATTGTCAACGTGGTAGGTTCTTCCATTGCCAGAGCAACCGACTCCGGTTCCTACATACACGCAGGGCCCGAGATTGGGGTGGCCTCTACCAAAGCATTTACAGGTCAAGTGACTTTGTTGACGCTGATGGCCTTGAATTTGGCACAAAAACGCGGCGAAATATCTGAAACCCGTTTCCGGGAGTTATTGAAAGAATTTGCCAATATTCCCGATAAGGTTCAAAAAGTATTAGAAAAAAATCTGCAAATCAAGTACATTGCAGGTGAAATCCAAGACAAGCCCAACGCATTGTACTTAGGGCGGGGTTACAACTTCCCTGTAGCATTGGAAGGTGCTTTGAAATTGAAAGAAATTTCTTATATCCACGCAGAAGGTTATCCGGCCGCAGAAATGAAGCACGGGCCGATCGCGCTCATTGACGAGCAGATGCCAGTGATCGTGATTGCGACGAATCGGAGTGCCTACGATAAAATTGTGAGCAATATTCAGGAAGTGAAAGCCCGCAAAGGCATTGTAATTGCGATTGTGACCGAAGGCGACGAAATTATTAGCCATATTGCCGACCACACCATCGAAATTCCAGACACCGAAGAGCCTTTTACACCTTTATTGTCGGTGATTCCTTTGCAATTATTATCTTATCATATCGCTGTGATGCGCGGATGTAATGTGGATCAGCCTCGAAACCTTGCTAAATCAGTAACAGTTGAATAAATAAAGTCGGATATTATCCGGCAATTATGAATGTATAATATTTTGAAATGAACGAAAGCAGAGTTCAATTAGAATACAATAGCGAAAGGGAAGATTTGGTGATTCCTGAGTACGGTCGCCATGTGCAAAAACTAATCAATTTTGCTAAAACGATTGAAGACCCTAAAAAACAAGGGGTTTTCATCGAAAGGATCATTGATTTAATGATGCAAATATATCCGCAAAGCCGAACGGTAGAAGACTATAGGGAAAAGCTCTGGAAGCATATCTATCGGATTGCCAATTATGATTTGATTGCTATTCCCCCAAGTGGGGTGCAACCCAAGCCTTCCGATGCAGTGAAAAAGCCAGAGCCTATTGGGTATCCACTGTTTGAAGCGCAATTCCGGCATTATGGACACAATGTGCAAAAGCTGATTCACAAAGCGCTTTCAATGGCACCTGGCCCCAAGCGCGACGGCTTTGTGGAAGTGATTGGTTCCTATATGAAACTCGCTTACAAAACCTGGAACAAGGATCATTATGTGAGTGATGATGTTATCAAACAGGATTTGGCAGTTTTGTCAGATAATCAATTAGTATTTGACGAAGACACTTCTTTCGATAATCTTTCTGCGGCTCGGCGTCGGAAACAACAGCAATACCAGCAACGCGACGATCGGGATAGAGGTGATAGAAACCGCGATCGAGATAGAGACCGTGATCGGGATAGGGACAGGGATAGGGGAGACCGCGACAGAGATCGAGGTCGTGGCGATAGAGACCGCGACGGCGGACGCCAACGGAACAACAATAACAACCGCAATAATAATCGTCGAAAAAAATAATTTCATCAGGTTGGAAGTACGAAGTTAGAAGTTCGCACCTCCTCATAACCGAAGAAATTTGAAAAAGCTAAAGAATTGGAATGAAGAAAGCAGTCGTCTTTTTCATTCCAATTTTTGTTTGTCTGTATTTTGTAGCGAATTTAAAAACCAACTCCTTGTATGAATTTTCCAAACCCTATTCCGGTCAAAGAAATCGCTGAAAAAATTGGCGCCAGTATCATTGGGAATAAAGAACTTTTAGCCACTGGCATCAATGAAATCCACCAGGTGCGCTTCGGCGACATCACTTTTGTGGATGTGAAAAAATATTTTGACAAAGCACTCAAATCTGCTGCTACCATTATTATTCTCAACGAAAAAACCGAAGCCCCGAAGGGTAAAGCCCTTTTGCTCTGTGACCATCCTTTTGAAGCGTATAATAATTTGATACTGGAGTATCGCCCTTTTCAAGCATTGACAAGTAATATCAGCGCTACCGCCGAGATTGACCCTTCAGTCATTATAGAACCGGGCGCGGTGATTGGTCATCATGTCAAAATCGGGAGAAACACTTATATCCAGGCGAATGCCGTCATTGGTGAGTATACCATCATTGGCAACAATGTAGTCGTGCAGGCGGGTGCGATTGTTGGGACGGATGCTTTTTATTTCAAAAAAAGCGAAGAAGGCTATCAACGCTGGCGCTCCGGCGGGCGGGTCATCCTGGAAGACGATGTAGAAATCGGGGCGGGTTGTACCATTAATAAAGGTGTTTCGGGCGACACGATTATCGGAGCAGGTACAAAACTCGACTGTCAGGTTCATATCGGGCACGATGTAGTTATTGGCAAAAAATGCCTATTTGCAGCCCAGGTGGGCATCGGCGGGAATACGGTGATAGGAGATGAGGTAGTGATGTTTGGCCAAGCGGGCGTAGCGCAAAATCTAAAAATCGGTAATAAAGTGCTGCTTTCCGCAAAATCAGGGGTATCAAAAGATCTCGAAGATGGTAAAGCTTATTTTGGTTATCCTGCGGGGGAAGCGCGTACGGTCTATCGGGAACTGGCAGCGCTGCGGCATTTGCCGGAATTTTTTGCTAAGTATTATGAGAAATGATCAGAAAAGCCTGAATATCAGAATAAGTATCAATTGCAAAATAGATAACCATCTTGGTTAACGCACTGATAATTAGTTAATTATCTTTAGTCGCTAATATTTTTTCAATAATGTCACCAGTGTTATATATCCAATCTAAGTTAGAATAATTTAGTCCGCCTAGATATTTGATGACTCCATTTCTATCAATAACGACTAAAGTAGGAACACCTTCGAAGCCAAAAGCTTTAGATTGTTGTGTATAAATATCTTTTGCCAGTAGCACTGGAAAGCTATAATAAGGAGAAATTTTCTTTTGTATAAGCTGAGAAATGCTAATAGAATCAGACATTTCTCGTCTGGTTTTTAAATGAACGGCGAAGATTTGAACATCAGGATGGTTTTTATAATCTTTATATAATTGCTCAAGTTGAGGAAACTTTTCAAAACAAAAGCTACAATTAGTAGTCCAGAAATCCAGCACAGTAACCTTATTCATTAAATCTGTTTTATTAAGTATATATTCATTGTCTATTGAATTGAAATAAAAATCAGGCGCTGGCATAGATAAATAACTCTCATTATTGAAAGTATAATTGAGCCAATTATGCATGAAAAGCTTTCCTCCAATAGCAATCAATATTACTGGCAGTACATATAAAATTGTTATGATGTAATTGCGTTGCTTTAAAGAAGAAAATGATAATACTCCTAATAGATAGCCAACCAGCGCTACTACAAAAATAGGGTACACTTGGGTAGAGCGATAGAATATTGCCATAAAGCCATAAATACCAACCAATGGCAATAACATGATAAAGTGTAATTTTCGCTTTTCAATATGAATATAGTTTAGAGACAATAAAGCTGCTGCGTAATAAATAATGCCAGCAATTATAAATTGAACAATCCAGCCTAAAGCTCCTGAAAATGCAAAACATAAAAACGCTAAAACACTAATTAACAGAGCTTTAATTAAAGGTTTGTTTTTAATAAGCATGATATCTTTTTATTTTGGTGAAGAGCTACTTTTAATAATTCACAGTAAAATAAACAGTAGCTATTCACCAAATTATTTACTTGGACAGATAATCATTAGTCAGAACAGTAACTGGTGCAAGCAAATTGATATAAAAAACCACATCCTTTAGAAGTTCTTCGACAATTATCATCTTCACAATAATAATATTCTCCTCCAGTTGCGATGTAGCACCATACGTCCCAAGCACATACACATTTTTTTTCATCATCTTCGATGTATCTGCCGATTACTTTATTCAAATTTTCCTCTTGAATAGCTTGATATTCTTCGGGTAAGAAAAGCGATTCTGAAACAATCGCAATTTTATTCTCGTCCCATTTTAGATGTTGTTTCGCATAGCTAACCCATTCTTTTTGAAACTGAAGTATCTTATCTCTATTGTCTATAAGAGAATCAAATAAGCTAGGAGATAAAAATTCTATCATTTTTGCGTAATGATTTTGTTCAAGAGAATTAGCGCTTTGGACTTTCATTTTTTGGAATTTCTCGCTCCAAAATTCATATCTCTTTTTAGGTGTAACATTTCTATAAATCGCCTTTCCGTGCCTTATATCATACCTGATCAGTTCCTCCCTGGAAATATTTTCTAGCAAGTCTCTGTTATCAAAAAACCACTTGTCATAAGGATCAATAGATGCCTGGTCTTTTTGAACATGATCTTTGCTGTCATTACAGCTAATGACCCAAAAAACGGAAAACAGGATTAATACTAATGAAAATCCATTCTTTTTCATAATTTTGTTTTTAGATTAATTAAATAATTTTGGGCTTTTGCTGATTCGTTTTTACACAGCAAAAGCCTTTTCTATGTTATAGAAGTTTGTTCCCCTATTTTAGTTCTCTGCGTTTATTTGTTGGCAAAAAGAATGCTGTAAATGAAAAGAATGCTGTAAATATATATAGCATTCATAAAAAATGCAAATATTTTAGTGCCAATTTTTTTGTATTTTTACGATAAAACTCAATAAGTGTAATATACTCCAATGGAGAGTGCTTTAATTATCAAGAATAAGCAGGTCTACCGAGAACTGGCAGCGCTGCGGTATTTGCCGGAGTTTTTCGCTAAATATTATGAGAAATAAATGAAATATGAATCACCTCGACTTGATTCAAAAAAACTTTATCGCTAAAGCTTCCTATTTTGGTCGTTTTGTTTCGAATATGCGTGTAAAAGAAACACCATATTATATTTGTATAAATTGCGGATTGCCTTCTGATACGTTCAATGTAATGGTCATAAAAACAGAGAATGTAAGCCTTGTGTCGGATTTTGTACAACCTGAATTGCAATATTTTTTAGAAAGGAATTTTCCAATGGGATTGTGGCTATGGGAATCACCTTCTTTACAAGTAATTGAACGCCAATTATTTGAATGTCATCTTGTTTCTAATGAGACGAATATAGGGATGTGGTTGGATGCACACACAATTCAGCCGAATTTGACAGAGTTGCCAGATTTCGAGGTGGTTCTGGTGGCATCCCCGCAAGACCTTGATATCTATGCAAATGTACTTGCAAGTTTATTTGAACCTTCCGATGAAGCAGTGCAAATTCGCCAATACTATCAATTGATAAAGCCATTCTACCAGCCGCAAGATTCGCCGATGCAATTTTTTATTGGCAAATACCAGGATCAAGCCGTTGCAACGGGCACTTTATTTTTTGATGCCGATTCGGTGGGGATTTATGATATTGCAACCTTAGAAACGGCGCGGGGCAAGGGTTTCGGTTCGCAGATGTTTCACTTTTTGTTAGAATTTGCCAAACAACGAGGCGCTACCAGCGCAGTTTTGCAGGCATCCCCAGATGGGTTGGGCATTTATAAACGCGCCGGTTTTCAAGAAGTAGGATTAGTGAAAGTATTTGAAAATAGGCATTTGTTAAAATAAAAATGGTCAGACGACTCCTTATCACCTGACCACTTTTTGCAAAAAAATAAATTTATCTCTTGCTTACTCGTTGAGTTACAATTGTTTGATTGCTTTTGTCTAACAGTTGCACTAAGTACAAGCCTCGCGCCAAATCGCCTACATAGTATTTTTCACCGTTAAACGCGTCGAAGCGCTTCATTTCGCGCCCTGCCAGGTTGTACACGACAATTTTAATAACCTCTTTATTTTCAGTTAATTCGATGTATTCAGTTGCCGGATTTGGAAAAATTTTGATAGCGGAATTGCCATCTTCTAACACTGTTTCCATTGATATCGGGTTAAATGCACTCGCCTCGCCTTGCATAAAGGTCGGGAGCAAAAGTACAAGCAGGGTTAAGGTATGTAAGGTTTTTTTCATGCAATAAACGTTTAACAGTTTTTGGGCCTCATCTCAGATGTAAATTAAAACAATATGTGCGAATAATTCAAGCCCAAAAGGGATTCTTTATAAAATATTTAACAAATCGCACACAATAGTCTAAAAACTACCCTCTCTACTATAACAGGAATCGTGCCAATTTGCTTTATTCATAAAACAAAAATGTGCTGCATTTCATGGTGCAGCACATTTTTTACAACAAAGTCTTGAAATATTCGATAAACTCGCCCACCGGCATACTTCCCTTATCCCCTTCACCCTGACGGCGCACCGCCACTGTGCCGTTTTCCACTTCTTTTTCACCGATGATGAGCATAAAGGGTACTTTTTTCATTTCCGTATCGCGGATTTTTTTGCCAATGGTTTCGTTGCGATCATCAATAAAGCCTTGAATATCATTGGCAGACAATTGTTTTTGAATCGCTTCACAAGTG
>JANRME010000259.1:0-20922 GCA_033761835.1 Saprospiraceae bacterium | reverse complement strand
ACCGATCCTTCTTATTTTGGGCAATTATTGGTTGCTACCAATGCCCACATTGGCAATTATGGTACAAAGCGCAACGAAGTAGAATCGCATAGCATTAAGATTGCCGGATTGATTTGCAAAAATTTTACCGAAAAATACTCCCGCCAAAAGGCAGATGAATCCATCCAGGAATATTTTGAAGAAGAAGGATTGGTAGGCATTTCCAATGTGGATACCCGTGCTATCGTGCGTCATATCCGCGATAAAGGTGCAATGAACGCCATCATTTCTTCAGAAATACTGGATATAGAAGAGTTGAAGCGCCGCCTGGAAGCGGTGCCACCCATGGAAGGTTTGGAATTGGCTTCGCAAGTGAGTACAAAAGAACCCTATGTTTATGGCGATCCGCACGCGCGTTTCCGTGTGGCAGCGATGGATTATGGCATCAAGCAGAATATTTTGCAATGCCTGGCAGATCGAGGCTGTTATGTGAAAATTTTCCCAGCTAAAACCAGTATTGAAGAGCTTCGCGCATTCAATCCTACCGGCTATTTCTTGTCGAACGGACCTGGCGATCCGGCGTCCATGGATTATGCTATTGCTACGGCAAAAGCAATTCTGGAAGAAGACAAGCCCTTATTCGGCATTTGTTTGGGGCATCAATTGCTGGCCTTAGCCGCCGACGTGCCCACGCATAAGATGCACCATGGACATCGAGGTATCAATCATCCTGTCAAAAATTTGGTTACAGGACATAGTGAGATCACCAGCCAAAATCATGGTTTTGAGGTGAATCGCGCAGTAATTGAGCAGAAAGCCGACGAAATCGAAATTACCCATGTGAATTTGAACGACGATACAGTAGAAGGACTTCGTTTGAAGAATAAAAAAGCATTTTCGGTGCAATACCACCCGGAGGCTTCGCCCGGGCCGCATGATGCGCGCTATCTTTTTGACGAGTTTATAAAATTAATGCAGAATTAATATTCATTTGGAAATTAAGATATTACGAAATTTGAATATTGAGGTGACTTGAAATCAAAACACCATTATACGATCACACCATAACACAAAGATATGAGTACAATCATTGACATCAAAGCCAGAGAAATTCTGGATTCTCGCGGAAATCCAACCATAGAGGTAGAAGTTTTAACCGAAAGCGGCTATTTCGGTCGTGCAGCAGTGCCATCGGGTGCATCTACTGGTGCGCATGAGGCTGTAGAATTGCGAGACGACGACAAAGGACGTTACCTCGGCAAAGGCGTACTCAAGGCTTGCAGCAATGTGGAAGAGATCATCGGCGAGGAGATTATTGGCTTGGATGTATTTGACCAGCGTTATATCGATCAGATCATGCTTGATCTTGACGGCACAAAAAATAAATCCAAGCTCGGTGCGAACGCAACGCTGGCGGTATCTCTGGCGATTGCTAAAGCTGCGGCAGAAGCAGCAGAAATGCCTTTATATCGCTATCTCGGCGGTGTGAACGCGCACGTATTGCCGGTGCCCATGATGAATATTTTGAATGGGGGCTCTCATGCAGATAATTCAATTGATTTTCAGGAGTTTATGATTATGCCCGTCGGTGCGGAATTCTTCTCCGAAGGCTTGCGCATGGGCGTGGAAGTGTTCCACCATTTGAAAAACGTATTGAAAAAGAAGGGCTATTCTACGAATGTAGGTGACGAAGGTGGCTTTGCGCCAAATATCAAATCGAATCAGGAAGCGATTGAAATAGTGTTGCAGGCGATCGAAGCAGCAGGCTTCCAGCCGGGCGAAGATATTATGATTGCAATGGATGCAGCAGCTTCTGAATTTTATGACGAAGAATCAAAGATGTACCATTTCAAAAAGTCAACCGGAGATAAGCTGAGCTCTTCGGATATGGTGGCTTTCTGGAAGGATTGGAGCAGCAAATATCCAATTTTCTCTATCGAAGATGGCTTGTTTGAAGATGATTGGGACGGATGGGCTGCTTTGACAAAAGAAATCGGACACCGCGTACAACTCGTTGGGGATGATTTGTTTGTGACGAATGTAACCCGCTTGCAGCAAGGTATTGATAATAATGTGGCGAATGCGATTTTGATCAAAGTGAACCAAATCGGTACGCTCAGTGAAACGATTGATACGGTACAATTGGCCACGCGCAATGCTTATCGCAATGTGATGAGCCACCGCTCCGGCGAAACCGAAGATACGACGATCGCTGACTTGGCAGTAGCATTGAACACAGGGCAAATCAAGACGGGTTCGGCTTCTCGTTCGGATCGGGTGGCAAAGTACAATCAACTGCTGCGCATCGAAGAAGAATTGGCAGAATCAGCCTATTATCCTGGCAAAACCTTGTTGAACCGGAAGTCATAATGTAAAAAAGCATTGCCAAAGGCTATTTTTCGCAGTATAAAATTTTTTATCGCGTCAGATTGTTATAACTTTGAAGCACTGATACTGATTTTCTAATATAACCATCTGATTATGGCCGCGAATAGTATGTTTCCGCCTCCAGTTCGACGCTTTTTCAAGCCTTTCGGCAATAAGTATTTTTTGGTATTGGCTGTGTTTTTCTTCTGGTTGATTTTTATTGATAAAAGGAATGTAATTACGCAATTTAGTTTGCAACGTTCTGTAAATCAACTCAAAGCAGATAAAGAATTTTATCAGAAAAAAATACAAGAAGCGCACGAGGCTCGCGAGGATTTGGAAATTAATAAAGAAAAGTACGCCCGCGAGCATTATTACATGAAGAAGCCAAACGAGGATGTCTTCATTATTGAAAAAGATTAATCATTATCAATAAACAATCGATAATATTATTGAAATGTCCGTACTCGTAAATAAGCATTCTAAAGTTATTGTACAAGGATTCACAGGAAAAGAAGGCACGTTTCATGCCACCCAGATGATTGAATACGGTACCAATGTAGTTGGTGGAGTGACGCCTGGCAAAGGAGGTACGCAGCATTTGGACAAGCCAGTATTTGATACCGTTGCACAAGCAGTAGAAAAAGCAGGAGCAGATACTTCCGTGATTTTTGTGCCGCCGCCCTTCGCTGCGGATGCGATCATGGAAGCTGCTGAGGCAGGGATCAAAGTGATCATTTGTATTACCGAAGGGATTCCGGTGCAGGATATGATTAAGGCGAAGGATTATATCAAGGATTTTAATACGCGATTGATAGGGCCAAATTGCCCGGGTGTCATCACGCCAGACGAAGCAAAATGCGGTATCATGCCTGGATTTATTCACCGGAAAGGTACAATTGGTATCGTATCTCGTTCAGGCACATTGACTTATGAAGCTGTTGATCAAGTTACCAAGGCAGGCTTAGGGCAGTCCACTTGCATTGGAATCGGAGGTGATCCGATTGTAGGAACGACAACTAAAGAGGCGGTGGAATTATTAATGAACGATCCTGAAACCGAGGGAATTATTATGATTGGTGAAATTGGTTGTGGCATGGAAGCGGAAGCAGCGTATTGGATCAAAGAAAATGGCACGAAGCCGGTGGTTGGATTTATCGCAGGTCAAACTGCACCCAAAGGCCGTAAAATGGGGCACGCTGGTGCAATCATTGGCGGCGCCGCGGATACAGCAGAAGCCAAGATGAAAATTATGGAAGAATGCGGCATTCATGTTGTAAAATCTCCTGCAATGATTGGAGCGATGATGGCGCAGGCGCTAAAAGCTGTGACGGTTTAGGTAAATTGGAAATACGAAGTTAGAAGTACGTTTTCAAGATAAAAGAAAAGCCCTTCTGTGCGATTGCGCGGAAGGGCTTTTGTGTTTCGTCGGATTATCTTATTTTTCGGGCGTAACCTATTGTTCGGAACGTAGCAATGATTCCAGCTACAGCGACCAGGATGCTGACGACGATCAGCAGATTTTGTAATACAATCATGGTGATTTCTTTTTAATTATAAGACCATATTCGCCCATTTTGGGTCGATATTACAATTTTATCAGACCGATTGCTTTTGCTTGCCGACCAAGTGCCTAAAAACCAGTTTCTCAAAAAATATTTGTCAAGAATAGGTAGTTCTGGCCGCAGATGTCTATATTTAAGCGTTTTCAACGATGCAAAATTCAATCAACACCTAAAACCTGATACGATAAATGTCTTTCCAAATCAAAGAAGAACCCATCATTTATGATGTGGTGATTGTTGGCTCCGGTGCAGGCGGTGGTATGGCCGCTTATACTTTGGCCAAGGCCGGCGCTAAAGTTTGTTTGCTCGAAGCAGGCGGCTACTACGATCCAAAAGATCCACAATACATTACACAGCTCAAAAATCCCTGGGAATCGCCTCGGCGCGGGGCAGGAACGACCAGAGCTTTCGGCGATTTTGATGCTGCCTGGGGCGGTTGGGATATTGAAGGTGAGCCTTATACGACGGTGGCAGGCACAGAGTTTCACTGGTTTCGCTCGCGGATGCTGGGTGGACGTACCAATCACTGGGGGCGTATTTCTTTGCGATTCGGGCCGGATGATTTTAAAAGAGGGTCATTGACGGGCATCGGCGATGATTGGCCCATTGGTTATGAGGATTTGAAACCTTATTACGACAAGGTGGATCGCCTGATCGGCGTATTTGGTTCGATCGAGAATTTGCCCAATGAACCCGATGGCATTTTTCAAAAGCCACCTGCGCCACGTTTGCACGAATTATTATTCAAAAAAGCTGGAAAGAACCTTAATATTCCTGTAATTCCTTCTCGTTTGTCTATTCTGACCGAAAAACTCAACGACGAACGCGGGGTTTGTTTCTACTGTAATCAATGCAATCGGGGTTGCGTAGTATATGGAGATTTTTCCTCGTCTTCTGTATTGGTCATTCCTGCTTTAAAAACAGGGAATCTTACTTTGGTAAACGGCGCAATGGTACGCGAAGTCTTGACAGATGCGCAAACGGGCCTTGCCACAGGCGTTTCTTATGTGAATACCGCTACCCTGGAAGAAGTAAGCGTGAAAGGCAAAATTGTAGTATTGGCGGCTTCTGCCTGTGAATCGTCGAGATTGCTGTTGAATTCTAAATCGGGCCGCTTTCCGCAAGGATTGGCAAATACGAGTGGCGTGATTGGAAAATATTTGAACGATTCTACGGGGGCAGATCGCGCAGGTTTTGTGCCAATGCTAATGGATCGTAAGCGATATAACGAAGATGGGGTAGGAGGCATGCACGTTTACACGCCTTGGTGGTTGGATAATAATAAACTCGACTTTCCACGCGGCTATCATATTGAGTATTGGGGTGGCATGGGAATGCCAGGTTATGGCTTTGGGATGGGCATGGAAAATATAAACGGTCAATATCCTTATGCCGATGGCTCTACGAAACCTGCTGGCGGCTACGGTTCTCGTTTGCGCGAAGACGCGCGCCGCTTTTATGGTGCATATCTTGGAATGTCGGGCCGGGGTGAGCCGGTGCCAAGAGAAGATAATTATTGCGAAATTGATCCTAATAAGGTTGATAAATATGGCATTCCGGTGCTGCGCTTCCATTATAAATGGTCGGATTATGAGATCAAACAAGCCAAGCATATGCAGGATACGTTCGAGCAAATTATTGTTGAATTGGGGGGCATTCCTTTAGGCGAGAAGCCTGGACCTGAACAGAATTACGGCTTGGCGGCTCCTGGAAAGATCATTCACGAAATCGGTACGGTGCGTATGGGCAACGACCCCAATAAATCGGCACTCAACAAATGGCAACAAGCACACGATGTAAAGAATTTATTTGTGGTAGATGCCGCGCCATTCGTATCGCAAGGTGATAAAAACGTGACTTGGACTATTCTGGCTGCTTCGATGCGTACTTCGGAGTATATCGTTGAACAGAAAAAGGCAGGGAAATTATAAAAAATTAATAATCCAGTAAGATTTATATCATGAAACGCAGAGACGTTTTAAGAAATATTACATTAAGCTCCGTTGGTGTAGCCATTACAACCGCTGGCGTGAACGCGCATACAAATCCTGTTTCGCTAGATGAACTGGCGGAAGTCGGCAAAAAGAAGAAGAAAAAACAGAAAACCGCGCCGGGCCGCACTCCTGAGGAGACCGAGCGCGACGCCAAATTAATGGCAGAAGTTTTTTTCAATGAGCATGAAATGGCTACTATTACTGTTTTATGCGATATTATTTTACCCGCGGAAGGCACATCGCCAAGTGCTTCGCAAGTTGGAGTCCCAGCTTTTATTGAATTTATTGCCAAGGATATGCCCAACCACCAGACGCCGCTGCGTGGTGGTTTGATGTGGCTGGACAATCAAGCAATGAAACGTTTCAATAAAAAATTTGTGGAATGTGCTCAGAATCAACGGATTCAGATTATAGATGATATTGCTTATCCAAAAGATGCAAAACCAGAATTCACACAGGGTGCAGCATTTTTTAATAAAATGCGCGATTTAACAATGACCGGATTTTACACAACCGAGGCGGGTTTTAAAGATTTGGGTTATATGGGAAATAAACCTAATTTGTGGCAGGGCGTGCCGAAGGATGTGCTGGAACAATATGGATTGACGGGAAATGAATAATATAAAATTGATGTGGTTTCTTATCAACGATATTTCTCGAATAGGGCGCTGTGCTAAGGAAACTTAATTTTTAATTTCTAACAATTTCTTTTATCGGGCCGTCGTTCATTTGGATATAATAATTTGATCTCAATATTTATAATTTTTAATTAACCCCAATGTTATGAGCCAATTAAAATTGTTTTCCCAAGTTACAATTCTTCTAATTCTTTTTTCTCTTACTACGTACGCGCAAAAAAACGGTGGAATTTATTACTTTCTATTTACCATTGATGAACAAATGGTGAATGAATTGGAAATAGAGCGAAAGGGCGGCGGATTACTTTCTGGATACAGCGAAGGACTTAATATTCCCGAGTACGTTACCGATTCAATCAAGAGCATCACTACACAAGCCTTATCGGACAAACTTAAAGCGAATGTTCAACTCGTCTATACGACTACAGAAAAAGGGAAGGAGTACAAAACGACCAGCATGAATGGCGGCATGGAAAAGGAATCGTTAGAGGATTTTCCTTTTGCTACTTTTAAGAAGGCAGCAGGTCAGCACAAATTAAATCTGTATGTGGAGATTCAGGTTTCGATTGAGGATGGACGCAATGTCACTGTAGATGCCGGCTCCAGTAACAGCAGGCTCAAACCGATGATTGATATGCAGGTGAAAGCGTATGACCAAAATAAAAAAGTAATTTGGCAAAATGAAGTTAAGCTGAAAAAGTTCGATAAATTAAAGCAGAAAACCGAAGAAGATGCATTTATAAAAGTTCGCACCGGAGAGACCCTTCAGCCAGACATGATTCTTGCCATGTACCAACAAGCATTAGCAGAAATTATAAAAGATTAATTCTTATTATACCATTCTGAAGTGTTTTCAAAAAAAATACGATTCTGATTTTTAGAGATTATTCTATCATACTTTTCTTTTATAATAATATAAGCCGATGAGATTATTCAATCAATCTCATCGGCTCATTTATTAAAATCCTTCCGCAAATTTTAAACTCTGCGGAATTTGCGATAAAACGGTAGGCGATTCATCTTCTAAGTAGAAATGCTCGATGCCCATTTCTTTACCAAGTAAGCAAACGCCTTTGATATCAATCTGTCCCGTGCCCCAGGGCACATCCATTTTTACATTTTCCTGGCCATCGCGTTGCCCTGTCACCACAGTTTTATCCATATCTTTTATATGAAATAATACCACGCGGCTGCCATATTTTTTCAGAAACTCAATTGGGTCTTGACCGCCATGCTTCACCCAGAATACATCTTCTTCAAATTTTACATTTTCAGGATCGGTATTATTATATAAATAATCAAAATAAGTGCCATCTTGATAGGGTGAAAATTCAAACCCATGCACATGATAAAAGAATTGTAATCCGTTCTCTTTCAGCTTTTTACCAGCCTCATTAAAAACTTTTACTGCTTCCTGAATTTCTGCGAATGTAATTGTATCAGCTTTATGATCAATCCATGCTGTACCGACGTATTGAATGCCAAATATTTTTGCTTCCGCAATAATTTTATCAATGCTATCCCGGAATATCGACATGCCATAATGCGCGCTCGAAGGCTTCAATCCATATTGATCCAATTTCGCTTTGAAAGCTTCCGGCGTAAGGCCGGCCGTGCCCGCCAACTCTACATCTGTGATGCCTTGTGCTTGTACAAATGCCAAAGCGCTATCCAAATTTGCAGCCACTTGATCACGCAAACTATATAACTGAAGCCCAACTTTGCTTCGGAAAGTATCGTTAGCCGTGGACTCTTCCGTCTCTGCTTTGGGCTGTTGCTTGCAAGATATTAGGTGAAAGCATAATATTATGCCAAGAAATAAGGTTTGTTTTTTCATAATTACCAGATTATTTGTTTGAGAATGCCTAAAAGTAAGAAAAAGCCGAAATATTTACTCTCTATCCGACGCTTTGTACAAGCCAAAGTTTGAAAGTGCAGGTGTATTATTTGCTTCCAGTATTTGAATTTTTATTTTAGAAATGGTTATCGGATCGATCCGCAATAATCTTTTATAACCAATGGTTGTGCCGCTTATGATGTCTTGCCATTTTCCATTTACTTCGCCCTGAATATTAAATTTACTAATGCGCTGCCCATAACGAATTGGTTCTTGTAATAAAATACGATCAAAACTAGTTGGTTTATTTAGTTCGATTATAATATCTGCTTTACGGTCATTTTGTTTAGTCGCCCAAAAAGTAGAAAAATCTTTATCTAATATTAAATGTGCACCTTTGCCAGTATTGTCAAAGACTTTCGCGCCTTCTGCTAAATTAGTACTAAATGTTTCATCCAGAATGGAGCGAAATTCTTTCAGATTCTTTACATCTATTTCATGAAATAAACCACGCTGATCTGGCGGAGTATTTAATAATAAAACACCATTTCTACCCACCGATTTGTAATAAATATCCACTAATTGCTGCGCAGTCTTTACAGAATCATCCTGTGAAGCATGATAAAACCAGCCTGGCCGGATCGACACATCGCATTCGCCGACCACCCAGGATGTGCCATTTGGGTCGCCGCTATTGAGATAATCGGTCTCCGGTGTGCCAATGTAAACGCGATTCAAATCCATCATCGACCAAAATGTCTCCCCGGCAAAGCCTTTTTCATTACCAATCCAGTGAATATCGGGCCCAGCATCAGAAAAAATGAGAATATCGGGTTGTAATTTTTTAGCCAGTTGAAAGGTCGAATCCCAGTCGTAGTAAGTCTTTCGGTCGATAACACGCTCTTCATTCGCGCCGCCGTAGTAGCCCGTGCCGCCGTTCGCGCCGTCCACCCAAAATTCAGCAATAGGGCCATAATTAGTGAGCAATTCCGTTAATTGATTCCGATAATATGCAATATATTCCGGTGTTCCATAAGCCGCGTGGTTCCTGTCCCACGGCGACAAATATAAACCAGCTTTAATATTATACTTTTTACACGCCTCTGTAAATTCCTTTACAATATCGCCCTGCCCATTTTTATATGGACTTTTTTTAATGGAATGCCCGGTATAAGAACTCGGCCATAGGCAGAAGCCATCGTGATGCTTGGCGGTGAGGATCAATTGCTTCAATCCGGCTTCTTTCGCAACGCTAACCCATTGTTCCACATCGAGTTGTGAAGGATTAAACAGCGCCGGGCTTTCATCGCCGAAGCCCCATTCTTTATCGGTGAAGGTATTAATCGTGAAATGAATAAAACCGATCAATTCCTGTTCCTGATAGCGCAATTGCCCTTCCGATGGCACGACCGGGTTCGATGTAATTATTTCACTTTTATTACACGAAAAAGCCAAAAAGGCGAGCAGGAGGTATAAAGGTGCTTTGTTCATGGGGTGAAGATACGAAGCTATTTTGTTCATTATACACCTCTATATCAAGAATATCTTTCGATCAATTATCAATTAATTTCTTTGGGGAAAATTCTCCCTAAAGAAAACCTTGTATTCAATCCAAATCTAATGGTTTTTGAAAATATATTTTCTTGATTACCCCAAAGATCGTCTGTCTGAATGTACAATCCACCTAAAAAGCTTCCAGATCTACCATTTATTAATGAAGCATTTATACCTAAAACAGTATGAGCTTTGGCTATTTTTTCATTAAAGGGTAGGTTAATTCTAAGAAAAGGCCCAATTGCGTAATAATTATTTTCATCTAATTTAATAAAATGAAGAAAATCAAAATTAATTTGAGCTTGCCAAAATTTATTATAAATACCGGAATAAGCAGTTATTATTTCACTTTTCTGAAATACCCCTCCAGTAATTAGAGAGTCTCTTTGAGTAAAATTATATTCATTTTTTGTAAGAGAAGAAAAGTTATTTGTCCTTAGAAATCCAAGCGAGATTCCTAAAAAATTTTTTCTAAATTGATATGTGATACCTAATTCTAGAAAAGCAGCAATCTGAAGAGTATCCATAAATCTTTCAGTTACTACGTTGCTACTACTGCCGTGATCAAATTTGAATTCTAGCGTCTCTACTCCAATTCTGCTATACCAAATTGTCCGATTATTTTGGACTTTAGTATTCTCTAAATGGTCAGGAGTTAAAAAAGCAATTCTTTTATCTATTTTTACTAACTCGGCAATTTTACTATTATTATCGACTAAATTTGAAAGCTCTTTGATTTGATCATATATTTCCTTATCACATGATTTTATATCTGAAGAAAAAAAAGTTTCTAATATTTTATTCGATAAATCTTTTCGTGATTCAATATTTTTAAGTTTTTCTTTTAGTATAATAACTTCTTGAGAGACAGAAGTAGGATTACAACCTATAATGATACTTGATATAAAATTCTTATATATACTGTCAACTTCCATAATTAAGATATTCCTATAATTTACTAAACTATCAAGTTCATTTTCTAATCTCATATAACCTTCATCTTTTATATAGATAGTTTTATGTTGGCCAATTAATCCAGAGATAATAGTATTTGGAGTAAATTTACCTTTATTGAATAATTCAGCAACTCCAGATTTGTTTGCTCCTTGAGCATCTATTCCCCAAATTATTCCAGTAGTATCAGTTGAAGATGAATAATGACTAAATTTTATTAACCCTTCTGGTAAATCGAGACCTACAGTAGTTCCTTGCCAAATAATCGAACTTTTTCCATTTGCATCTTGATTTAGTATTTGCCCAAGGCCTTTGACATGTATTGATAGTAATATTACTATGAAAGTTATCTTTTTCATATTGTTCTTTTACCAAGCTATTAGATAGTCCCCTTTTCTTTGATTCCCCTTTTCAAGATCACCTTTAATGGGAAATTCTTTTAGCTTTTTCCAATCTCCTTGTTCCTCCTTCATAACCCATACTTCTAATTCCCATTTACCGTTGAATCCACCCAAAAGTAGATTTAAATAAATTCTATCTGTAACAAAAAGCTCTCTTATTTCCCCTTCATAAAGGTGGTCTGTTTTGCGGTGCTTAACAGAATCTATTGGTTTTGTGGCAAATAAAAGATGATGCAAAGATGTAATAGTAGGCTCTAAAGTAAGTTTGTATTTTAGATTTACTTTTGCCATATGCTACTATATTTTAATAAAAAGTTAAGCCAAATATACGCTGATGGGTAGTGTCAATACAATCCCCCATTTGGGTGAATCCCTTGAATTTTTAATTAAAAACCCCGAACTTGCTATAAAGAAATCCGATTCAAATCAGATATTATGAAACAACACCCTAACCCCATCATTCTGCTGTTTTTGCTTTGTAATATTACATTGCTTGCGCAGAATTATAATAAAATTGATCAACGCGCACGCACTGTTCCTTTTCAGGAAACCACTTCTATTAATAAATTGGCGACTTATTTAACGGCTACTGCAAAAAATGATATTGAAAAAGCGCGCGCTATTTATGTTTGGATCACGCATGATATTACATATAATGATACGATTTTAGTAAATGGATGGCTGGGCACGCCTGAGAATTGGAAGCAGCAGCAGGCAGAAAACGTGCTCAAAAATCGCCGTGCTGTATGTGAAGGTTTTGCGAATTTATATAAAGCTTTATGCGATGCTGCAGGATTAAAGGCTGAGTTTATTACAGGCATTGTGAAAAATGATAATAATGTAATAGCGGATGCCGGCCATGCCTGGAACGCGGTGCAGGTAGAAGGGAAATGGTATCTTAGCGATCCCACCTGGGGCGCGGGCTACGCCGATTATTGGACAAATCATTTTATTCAGGATTTTAATGAAGATTATTTTTTGGTGAGCCCAAGCAAAATGATTCATTCGCATTTGCCGGATGATCCGATTTGGCAATTATTATCAAATCCCTTGACAGAGCAAGAGTTTCGCACGCTTTCGGCGGATGCCCTGGATCGGCGTGTAATAACGCCTGCTTATTTTACATTTTATTATCAAGATTCGATTGCGCGTTGGTTTCAGCAAGATTCGGTGATGCGCATGATTGCTTCCAGCGAGCGTATTTTGCAATATAATCCTGATAATAAATATGCTTTGGCGCGATTGGGTACGCATTTTTATAATCTTTCTTTAATAACTTATGCGCGTGTGGAAGAACTGATTTTGAATGGATTAGATGACTCAAAACGGAGTTTGGATACTTTTCAAATTATATCTATGATTATAGCGGGAGAGCATCATGTAAAGAAAGGCTGGAGTTATTTAGCGCTTGTGAATGATAGTAAACTCAAATTAAATATAGAGGAACTGCTCTCAGAGCAAGCTTTGCTGGCAGAATACGCCTATTTACATGGACTACTTTGCACCTGGCGGTCCATTGGTTATGCTCGAAAATTTTATGATAATGCTTATAAAATGTCTATAAATGATATTGAATCTATTCACGCGGAGGGGCAACGAGCGCGGCAATATTTGAATAGCGCAAAAATAATATATAATAATCGCAATAAAGAAACATATAAAAATACTTTTATTAAAGCCAGGTTGCACGAGGCGCTCCTTTACTTTTGTTTGGGGCAAGCAGATGCTTTTTATTATGGTAAATGGCGAGATTTAAATAAAAAAGAGCTGGAAGTAAATATGGCGGGACTTGATAGAGCAGAAAATGAATACAATATGATGAATAATATTATAGCAGAAATTTTAAAAATAGACGCGAATTCAATATTGGCGGGCTCTTTACAAAAAGAATATGCTGGCGCTATGGCTTCACTTTTGAATGATAAAGGTTATATTTATCTGGCGCAATTGGAACAAAAATATGCGGATGAATGGAAATTTCAGGAACGAATTGATAAATCAATGGCGAGCAGAATGCTTACCGACTATCGCAAATGTAATGATTACTGTAAAAATGGCTTGGCTTTGCTTGAGCAAAATGCTTCTATCGAAAATGCCCAAGCGATTCGAGATAATCTGAATACCCTTCGCGGCAATACGTATGCTTGTTTGGGCGATATTCAGGCTCGACTGATCAACAATAACTTGCGAAGTATTCGTGCCAAATCGGATGAAAAAATGTTGAAAATATGGCTACTCCAGTCCATTGACGAAGCCATTGAACACTATCGAGAAGCCTTAACTTGGTTGGGCAGCGATAAGGATATTAAATCATATCTTGATAAATATGTAGATCGCTTGAAAACCATTCGCCAGGATGTCGTCAAATTCTGAATGTTAACTTGATATAACAGGAAGGCTAAATAAAAGACCTTACCAAGAGCAAGCGTTAAATTTCCTTTAAAAAACGCATTTCTTGCAACTTTTTGCAGTTTCTCACCTGTTTATGTGATAGATTTTGCAATTTTTTGCGATAACTTTGCAACATAATGACACGATTGTGTCGTTTATAAGAAGACTGTTGTTGCCTTTTGCGTCAGACAAACAGCATTTTTTATCACCCGATTCAAGTTATTATGAAGGACAAAATGCAAAAGGCACTCCCTTACATGGCTATGGCTTTGGATGTCATAGCGCTTTGGGCTTGTGCCACTGATAATGATTTTATCTCGCTGGATAATCTTAGGCTTCAGATTATACACCTTACAGGGCATCTACTGGACGTACGTGTGTACGACTGGATTTTTGATTGTTTGCAATCTATGCCCGATAAATACAGCGAACCTAGCCTCGAAGCATTTACCCACAAAGTATCGGATTTTATACATCATATCTATTTCTTTTTCAAGGGATTCGATATAGTGATATTGCAAATTGGATCATTTTTCGATTACTTACACGCAACCATTTCACCGACCGATTTTTTGATGAGCAATTTACCAGGTAATTTTATTGCCATTGCAAGGACTGAAGTAGCCATTTTTGAATGGCTTTCGACGATACCGCGAACTTAAGTTACCATCTAATCACCCGATTCAGAGTACCGCTTTCGCCGATTGGCCCAAAACAAAAGGTGGAAGCGCGTACTTTTTTACAAAATTTTTAAAATATGAAATCCCCGAGCTCTTATTATGAAAACAAGGATGGCGTCGCCATAAGCGATTATGCAGAAGATCAATTATTAACGAATATTGATTTTGTATATACAAATCGACTGCCCAATGGTTCCTCCGTGCAAATGCGACTGGTGCGCCCGGAGGATAGCAGTTTGGTCAAACGAATGTTTGCAAGGCTATCCAAAGAAACAATTTATTATAGATATTTTGGATATGTACCTGAAGTGACACCAGAATTCCTGGCACGACTCACCTGTGTGGATCAGCATCGAGAAATTGCACTCATTGCAGAAACCCGCATCCTGGGTCGCCGCGAAATCATAGGCATTGCCAATATGGTCGCTGATACCGATGGCAGAAAAGCAGAGATCGCTATCCTGATTGCCGATGAATGGCAAGGGCAAGGACTTGGCAGCGCGCTGACCGATTTGATCTGCGAAATTGCTGAGGAACAAGGCGTCGAGACGCTTTACGCGAATATGATGGCAACCAACCGCAGGATTAATGCTTTATTGCAAAAGAAAGGCTTCAGCATTCGTCGAGAAAATTACAATACGCTTTATGCAGAGCGAAAATTAGAAAGAAAACGGACTGAAATATCAAATGAAAGCTGTTTTGAATGCTCCTTTTGGGCATAAAAAAGTAGATTTTTCCCGACCATCAAATGAAAACTTCCCGAATACAAGGGGCTTAACCCCATGAACACCCTTCCCCGCGCATCAGAGATGGTGTAGGGGGGATTGTTTTGATGTTATTTCTTGATAATCTCGATTCTAATAACTTCCAGAAAATTCCCATTTAAATGATCAAAATCAGCGTCTGTTGTAAGTAATTTTGCATTAATAATGGAAGCAGTCGCTGCAATCCAAAGATCATTTTTGCCCATATTCCGAGCGCTGACTTCAAGGGGTTGGTTTTTCAATTTTCCTTGACTAAACGCATCAATTTCGGCGTAACGCTCAATAACGTTGCCGGCATTGATGTCTGCAATAACAAATTGTTGTAAAAACTCATTCAATGCCCTAATTCTGGGAATTCCCCAATTGCGTTGCAAAGTAAAAGATCGCAACTCGCCAATGCTTACGACCGAAATGATAGGAATATTTGGAGCGTCTAATGGATGGTGAGTATCTTCAATCCGTGTTTTGGTTTGTTGATTGCGCAAATATGTGAGTACAATATTGGTATCGAAAAGGTAATTCATCGCACGGCTTCAATGAGTTCTTCAATAGGTTCATCCAGTGCAATTTCTTCAATAAGGCGACCTATTTTTTCCTTATCCACACCTTGAAAATCTTGCTCTTTGATCAATTCTTCAATGTTCAATTTGTCGCGCATGGGCTTGGCAAGCTGCAACAATAGTTGATTACTTTCGGTTAATTCCTGCAATACTACTTCCAGGCGATTGAGCAATGCTTCCTCCTGAATAGCAGTAATCTGTTCGATGAGATGATATTTTTTAGCTTCGATGGTCATTTTTGAAAGTTATTTTGCTCTAATTTACAAGAATTTTCGATTTGAAGTTCAAATTCTTGTCTATTAAAATGCTTGCGAAATTTGCCACACCTCGAGTACGGCAGATTCCTCAATTCAACCGATACTCCACGCCCATTTTCACTAACTCCGCTACAAAATCATTATTGGCAAGCACTTTTCGTTCTTTAGCTATCATGTTGATTTTGAGGCGATTGGTGCTGTCCAAAAGCTCCATGCGGAGGCGTTGCTTGCCTTTATATTGCTTGCAAAGTTTATCTAATTGTTCAATACGCTCATTAGTAAGTGATTCTACGGGAATGCGCAGCGTAATGCTGTCGGTAAGGCTTTCGGCTACTCCCTCCAGGAGTTTCACTTCTTTGGGCTTGAATTCCATATCCGCATTCTCGCCCCAGCCGCGCTGGAATGCGCCTTTCAGGAACAAGGCTTTACCTTCTTCGAGCAGGTGCTTGAATTTTTGATAATCCTCGCCAAAGAGCTTGAATTCCATACCTCCATCATAATCTCGTATTTCAAAAATACCCCAACCATTCCCATTTTTGCTCACCATGTGACGCGCTTTCACGACCATACCTGCAAGATTTAGATAAGGTTTTTGTTGGTGATTTTCAACCTGTTCGAGCGAGCAAGTCACAAAGTTTTCAATCTCTACACGATAATCGTCCAACGGATGACCACTAATATAAATGCCTGTCACTTCTTGTTCTTTAGCCAATTTTTCGAGCAGCGACCATTCAAGACAAGCAGGCAGTTCGGGTTCGGGAATCATCACTTCATCCTGGTTGTCACCAAAAAGCGATACCGCCGCCTGCGCTTTCTGCGATTGGTAGGCGCTGCCATATTTCAAAGCGTGTTCGATCAAAGAATCATATTTTTCGCTGGGAGCGAAGTATTGCGCGCGGTGCGTATTTTCAAAACAATCGAAAGCGCCGCCATAGCCGAGGCTTTCCAATACTCGTTTATTGATTGCTTGTAATGGTAATCGCCGCGTCAAATCAAAAATACTCTTGAATGCGCCATTTTGCTTGCGTTCTTCAAGAATAGCTTCCACGGGCCCTTCGCCTACACCTTTGAGTGCGGACATTCCAAAGCGGATTTGTCCATTTTTATTCACCGAAAAGTTTGAAACAGACTCATTTATATCGGGCCCAAGCACCGGAATGCCCATGCGCTTGCATTCTTGCAAGAAGAAAGTAATATCAGATATATTATTTTTATTATGCGTGAGCACCGAGGCCATAAATTCGGCAGGGTAGTGCGCTTTCAGATACGCCGTCTGAAAGGCCACAAAAGCATAGCAAGTCGAATGCGATTTGTTGAAAGCATAAGAAGCAAAGGCTTCCCAGTCTTTCCAGATTTTTTCCAACTTATCCTTGGGATGCCCATTTTTTTCGCCACCTTCAATAAATTTAGGATACATCGCGTCCAACTCGGCTTTGAGTTTTTTACCCATTGCTTTACGCAATTTATCAGCTTGACCTTTGGTAAAATTGGCCAATTTTTGCGAAAGCAACATCACTTGCTCCTGATAAACCGTGATTCCGTAGGTGTCCTGGAGATATTCTTCCATCGCCGGAAGGTCATAAGTGATAGGCTCGCGGCCATTTTTACGAGCAACGAAATTTGGAATATATTCCAAAGGACCCGGTCGGTACAAGGCGTTCATTGCGATCAAATCCTCGAAAGTAGTGGGTACAAGTTCCTTCATGTACTTCTGCATTCCCGAACTTTCATACTGGAAAATCGCTACGGTTTCGCCGCGTTGGAAAAGTTGGTACGTTTTTTCGTCATCGAGCGGTACTTCGTCGGGATCAAGCTCAATACCATGATTTTCCTTAATCATTTTTACTGCATCCTTAATAATGGTAAGGGTTTTCAGCCCAAGGAAGTCCATTTTCAGCAGTCCGGCGCTTTCCGCAACGCTGTTGTCGAATTGCGTCACGAGCATATCGGCCTCTTTGTCCACTTTTACCGGAACATATTTCGTAATTTCATCAGGTGTAATGACCACGCCACAAGCATGGATACCTGTATTCCGAATTGAGCCTTCGAGCTTTTGGGCGGTGCGAATCATTTGGGCAATATCGCCGTCGCCGACAGCTAACTGTCTGAATTTGTACGCTTTATCTAGTTCTTCAGAATTTAAATCTTCTTTTAATTTGGGATCAATATCATCTTTTGCCAATACTTTTTTCAGGTTGGCTTTCAGGTGCATCGGAAAAGTTTTTGCAACTTTATCCACTTCTGGCAAAGGAATATTCATTACTCGACCGACGTCGCGCAGCGAGGATTTTGCTGCCATCGTACCATAAGTCACGATCTGCGCCACTTGATTACGGCCGTATTTATCAATCACATAATTAATTACTTTATCGCGTCCTTCGTCATCAAAATCAATATCAATATCAGGCATAGAGACGCGCTCGGGATTCAAAAATCGCTCAAAAAGCAGATCATATTTAATCGGATCTACATTTGTAATACCAATACAATACGCCACCGCCGAGCCTGCCGCCGAACCACGCCCCGGCCCTACCGATACGCCCATTTGTCGGGCGGTATTTGTAAAGTCCTGAACGATAAGGAAATAGCCAGGATAACCTGAGTTTTCGATGACCTTTAATTCAAAATTCAACCGTTCTTCAATGTCGGGTCTTATTGTACCGTAGCGTCTTTTTGCACCTTCAAAAGTAAGATGCCGCAAATAAGCATCCTGACTCTCAAAGCCAGGCGGAATGGGGAAGGCAGGCAAAAGTACATCACGCGCCAGGCTCAAGGATTCGATTTTATCAAAAATCTCCATCGTGGTATCCAGCGCCTGCGGCACATCTCTAAAGAGATTGCTCATCTCGGTTTGCGTCTTGAAATAAAAATCCGAGCTGGGAAACTTAAACCGTTTTTCGTCTTCTAATAATGTTGCAGTATTAATACATAATAAAATATCGTGTGGCTGCCAATCATCTTCATTTACATAATGCGAATCATTGGTAGCTATTACTTTTATATTATATTTTTGAGCAAATTTTAATAATTGCTGATTCACATCTTCCTGGCTAACCCCAAGTCCATCAATGTTTTCCAAGCCTTTATGCCGTTGCAATTCGATGTAATAATCTTCGCCAAACACATCAAGCCACCAGCGTAATTTTACTTCGGCTTCTTCCAATTTGCCATTCAAAATCGCTTGTGGAATTTCCGCACCAATGCAGCAACTCGTCGCTACTAATCCTTCATGATATTTTAATAAAATTTCTTTATCAATACGAGGATACTTGCCGTACAAGCCATCCATAAAGCCCAGCGAGCAAAGCTTGGAAAGATTTTCGTAGCCCTGCTTATTCTTGGCGAGCAACAGTTGGTGATGGCGCACATCTTCTTCACCTTTGGAGCGAACGAAAGTCTTTTTAAAACGGTCTTCTACCAGATAAAATTCGCAGCCAACAATGGGTTTTAAATCTCGTTTTTTGGCTTCGGATACAAATTTGAACGCGCCAAACATATTGCCATGGTCGGTCAGGGCTACGCCTTTTTGTCCATCGGCAGCGGCTTTATCCATCATCGCGCCGATATCGGACGCGCCGTCGAGCAAGGAATATTGGGTATGACAATGTAAATGAACGAATTCTGCCATTTTTATTGAGATTTTTGGACGTCAGAAGCGAGATGTCAGATAAAAGTATAGTCTCTCTTCCAACTTCCAAATTAGTCAAATTACACAAAATGAAAACGAAAAGTTTTAAACAGTAAATTGTGGAAAGTGAGGATTTAGGAGCGTGGATCCCAGTATTCGTCTTGATAGAGCATATTGCAGATTTCCATGCCTTTTTTATAAAAATCCTTGATTTTTTCAGGCGGGAATAGATAGTTATTTCGATAAAAAATGAGATAATAATTGCAGCCTTCGAGCGACCAGTTTTTCTCAATGGTAAAAAAATGTAATATGAATTCGTGCATCGTGGCACGCAAATAGTCTTCATCCTTGCTCTGCAACCAATACTGATCTGAAAATTGAGGGTATTCAACAAAATCAATGTCCTTGCTTAGATGAAGCCATTCACTCACTTTGTTGAAAAAATGCTCTGGCCTCATCAGGAATTGCGGCAATCCCAACTTTTTCGATTGCATAAAAAACACGGTCTGCTTATAGGTTGCAGAAGTTTTGCCGGTGCTGATCGTATATTGATAATCGAAGATATGAAGCTCTGACTCCAACATTCCATCCTTATGCTGAATCACAGATTCAATGCGTTTTCGGCTACCTTGCTTGAACAGATGGAAATCTTTGAGCAGACCAAGCAAGCCCCACTCATCCTTGATTTGGAAATTCATTCCAAGATCAAAAGCAATATAGGCTAAGGCTTCAGAACGTTTTTTACTCATATTTTGAACACATCAGGCAGCGCGTCTTTGCATATAATAGCTGGCATCCTGCACGGTATCAATGGCTTCGGCTTCTTCGGGTGTAAGATACACTTTAAAATCATTTTCCAAGGCAGCAATCAGCAGCAGCATATCCACCGCATCAAGATCCAAGTCATCCCGAAGGCTGGTACTTGGGTAGATTTTTGAAGAGGGAACCCGGCAAACGCCGCTTATTAAGTCAATTACTCGATCTTGCGTAGTCGTTTTCATTCGTTAATAGATTTGTTATTGCGATGGTTTATTGTCGTCGTAAGTAACGCTTACGCCCCTTGTGTCGTTGCGATGAATGCTGTTTTTTTCATAAAAATACTGCAAAAACCGACCAACGTTCATTTTTTATCTACCAAAATTTTTAGAAATTACAATATCCAGGTTTTACAACTACGTGTAAATGAAGCATTAATCTATGCTCTTATCATCATTTGACAAAATTTATGCTTGTTTTCGAGCTTATGGCTTATCTTTCGACCCAATTTTCAAATTATGTATCAATTAGATATTACACCTTTTGGCGACTTTGAAAAATTCTCCATCCATAATCCGATTTCAGGCAATCGGCTCG
>JANRME010000258.1:0-17497 GCA_033761835.1 Saprospiraceae bacterium | reverse complement strand
GATTTGGATAAATACCGACCCCGCTTTAGGTGCGGATGAAGTAAATGAAAAACGAGAGTTATTACAAGATTATATCGCGTTAACGACAACCGATTGGGCAGCTATTTACCAATTTTTAAAATTGACAACCCGTTCGGCGAGCATTCAGCGCACAACGAAAGAGACCGATATTCGCATCGAATTAAATCTGGATGGCACGGGCAAAGCCAATAACCACACGGGTTTGGGCTTTTTTGATCACATGCTCGACCAGTTGGCGCGGCATTCGGGTTGCGATTTGACCGTTCAGGTGAACGGCGATTTGCACATTGACGAGCATCATACGATTGAAGATGCAGCACTGGCGCTGGGTGAGGCATTTGCGCAGGCCTTGGGCGATAAAATGGGCATTGAGCGCTATGGTTTTTGTTTGCCGATGGACGACTGTCTGGCGCAAGTAGCGATTGATTTTGGCGGTCGCCCCTGGCTGGTGTGGGATGCGGAATTCAAACGGGAGAAAATCGGGGAAATGCCGACCGAAATGTTTTATCATTTTTTTAGATCATTTAGTGACGCCGCTAAATGCAATTTAAATATTAAAGCCGAAGGTGTGAACGAACATCATAAAATCGAGGCAATATTTAAAGCTTTTGCGAAAGCAATAAAGATGGCGAAGAAAAGAGATGCGGAGAATATGCAGTTGCCGAGCACGAAAGGATTATTATAAGTACGAAGTACGATTTACGAAGTACGATTGCCCGTATTACATCATGGGACGCTGATATTACTGATACAACTGATTTTTTGTTAACAGCCCCATCCTAAATTATCCTAAGAATCAGCCCAATCAGTGTACGATTTCACGAAAGAGCGCACAAGAACACATGAACACTTTAACACACAAACACAATCGTAAAAATGGAAGTAGCAATTATAAATTACAACGCCGGGAATGTTCAATCCGTGCTATTTGCAATGGAAAGATTAGGCGTTGAGGCAATATTGACGGACGATCCAGCGACGATTCGCGCGGCGAAAAAGGTCATATTTCCGGGGGTGGGCGAGGCGAATACGACGATGCGTTACCTGCGCGAGCGCGGCTTGGACGAAGTCATTCGCAGCCTGACGCAGCCTGTATTGGGTATTTGTTTGGGCATGCAGTTATTATGTGAACATTCGGAAGAAAATGATACGCCGTGTTTAGGCATTATACCGCAAAAAGTCATAAAATTTCGTCCGAAAAATGGCGAAAAAGTGCCGCACATGGGTTGGAATGCATTACATGATTTAAAAAACGGGATTTTTACATCCGATCTAGAGGGCGAATATGTTTATTTTGTGCATAGTTATTATGTAGAAGCGGGCAATTTTACAACCGCATTAACAGATTATACGCTTCCATTTAGTTCCGGTGTGCAAAAAGATAATTTTTATGCAACACAATTTCATCCGGAGAAATCGGGGAAGGTGGGAGAACAAATTTTAAAGAACTTTTTGGAATTGTAGAGCGTAAAAAGTAGCGAGAATTTTTGTAAATTGCAATAAAAGCGATTATGACTGTAGAACTGAAAATATTATCAACCGTGCGGCAGCTTTCGGAAATTCAAAAAGCCAAATTACTGGATTTTATGGAAGTCATGGTGGGTCGGGCAACGCTTTCTTCTCCACAGCGTTTGTTAGAATTTGCTGGGAGCATTCCAAAAACGGATTTACAGGAGATGCAGGAAGCAATTGAAAAGGACTGTGGAAAAATAGACTATAATGAATGGTGATTACTTATTAGATACCAACATTGTAATTGCGTTATTGGCAGAAGAACAAGCGGTATTGCATAAAGTTAATCAGGCAACCACCGTCTTTATTCCTGCTATTATAATTGGTGAATTATACTATGGCGCTTATAATTCCAGTAAAAAAGAGGAAAATGAAGCAAAAATAAATGCTTTTGGGAGTTCTTCCAATGTAATAGATTGCGACATCTTCACCGCTGCTATGCAATATGACCTCACTTTGGTGAGTAGAGATGCCCATTTTGGACATATTGATGGTTTGAAATAGGAAAAATGGTAAGGATTTAATCTTCAATTTGACATGAAAAATCACCTGATCTTTCTATTTATCTTTTCTTTGAGTATTCAAAACTTATTAGCTCAATCTAAACAAGTTGCCATTACAATGGACGATTTACCATTTGTAATGGAAATTTCTCTGGAACAGACCCAACAAAATACGCAAAAGTTATTAAGTCATTTTCAGAAATATAATATGCCAGTGGTAGGCTTTGTAAATGAGCAAAAACTAATAAAGCTGGGTGAACTGGACGCACGCGTGGCACTGTTGGAAAGTTGGCTGAAAGCAGGGCAGCCATTGGGTAATCATACTTTTTCGCATCCTGATTTTAATACAACTTCATTAGAAGATTATAAAGTAGATTTTTTAAAAGGAGAAATTATTATTAATCAATTATGTAATAAATATAATCAAACGCAAAAATATTTTCGTTTTCCGTTTTTGCACTCCGGACCGGATAGCTTAAAAAAAGCAGACTTTGAAATATTTTTAAAGGCACAAGGCTATGAAAACGCGCCGGTTACCATTGATAATGAGGATTATATTTTCAATAAAGCTTATGTAAATGCTTTTAAGAAAAAAGATCATAAAACGATGCAAATGGTTGCCAACGCTTATTTGCAATATGTAAGTACAATGATTGATTATCATGAAGAATTAACACAACAAGTAACGGGAAGCCCTATACGACATATTTTTCTATGCCATGCCAATCATATCAATGCGGATTATTTTGATAAAGTGGCAGACTTATTTCAAGCTAAGGGTTATATATTTATTACATTAGAAGCGGCATTACAAGATAAAGTCTATCAAGAGCCAGAAAATTATATTGGAAAAGGTGGTTTCTCCTGGCTGCACCGTTGGCGTATGACAAAAAAATTGCCATTCCAGGGGGAAGAGCCGGAAATCCCGGAGGAAATTATGCGATTGTATAATAATTGAGTTTTTAGAATTCATTTTCAACTGCAAAACCGCAAGATTTTAAATGTAAAATGTAAAAATTTGTTGAGTTGACTTTTACATTTTACATTTCGCGGTTTTACATTTTACATTTAATATGCATATCATACCAGCCATAGATATTATCGACGGAAAATGCGTACGCCTCACGCAGGGCGATTACGCGCAAAAGACAATTTACAACGAAGACCCGGTGGAAGTTGCCAAGGAATTTGAAGCGGCGGGCTTGACGCGGCTGCATTTGGTGGATTTGGACGGGGCGAAAGCAAGTCGGATTGTGAATCATAAAGTATTGGAAGCCATTGCGTTGCAGACAAATTTGTGGATTGATTTTGGGGGAGGATTGAAATCGGATGCGGATGTGAAAATCGCGTTTGAATCGGGGGCGAAGCAAATTACCGGCGGCACAGTAGCAATCAAAAATCCAGCCTTATTCCTGGGTTGGCTCGAAAAATATGGCGCAGAACGCATCATTTTGGGTGCGGATGTAAAAGATGGAAACATCGCGGTTTCCGGCTGGCAGGAACAGAGCACTACGGACTTGTTCACATTCCTATGTGGATATGTGGAAAAAAATGTGGAAAACGTGATTTGCACCGACATCTCGAAAGATGGGCTGCTGCAGGGGTCGGCTATTGGGTTGTACGAGGAAATTTTGAAAAGGTTTCCCGGTTTAAAATTAATTGCGAGTGGCGGCGTGACGACAATGGAAGAAATTCAAAAACTCAGAGAAATCGGGTGTTTTGGAGCGATTGTGGGGAAGGCGATTTATGAAGGACGGTTGAGACTCGATGACTTAGTGACCAAGTGAACGAGTGACTTAGAGCAAGAGTGACTAAGTGATTTTAAAATCGTGTTCATGTCCGATGTGTTCGTGTGTTCACGTTCTGAGCGCACAAGAACACAAAAACACATGAACACATGAACACAAACACAATGTTAGCAAAAAGAATTATTCCCTGTCTTGACATCAAGGACGGGCGCACGGTGAAAGGCGTTAATTTCGTGAACCTACGCGACGCGGGCGATCCGGTGGAATTGGGCGCTTTGTATAGTGAGCAGGGTGCGGATGAATTGGTATTTCTCGACATCACGGCGACGCACGAGAAGCGCAAAACCATGGCGGAATTGGCACGCAATATTGCCCAGCATTTGAATATTCCATTTACCATTGGCGGCGGGATTAATGAAGTGGAAGATGCCGATGTACTCTTGACTTGTGGCGCGGATAAAGTGTCGATTAACTCCGCAGCCGTGCGGCGACCGGAATTGATTGATGAAATGGCAAAGGCGTTTGGCAGTCAATTTGTGGTGCTGGCGGTGGATGCAAAAGAAATTGATAATGAATGGTTTGTGCATTTGAATGGCGGCAGAATTGCAACAGATATAAAATTATTGGATTGGGTAAAAGAAGCCGAAAATCGCGGTGCGGGCGAAATTTTATTTACTTCCATGAATCATGATGGTGTAAAACAAGGTTTTGCATGTAATATTACGGCGCAAGTTTCCGAGTCGGTTTCCATTCCGGTGATTGCGTCGGGTGGCGCGGGCACGATGGAACATTTTCAGGAAGTGTTCACCAAAGGCAAGGCGGACGCGGGTTTGGCGGCAAGTATTTTTCACTTTCGGGAGATTGGGATTGGGGATTTGAAACATTTTTTAAAAAATAAGGGCATAACCATGCGGGTTTAAGCAAAAAATAGATTTAATTCCAACCACTTTATCCTTATAGCACGTCTGACATTTCAAAAGATAAAAAATGCGCAGCTTAACGATTTTCGCTTCTTTAATTTTGCTTTTTTGTGCGGCTTGTCAAAAAGAAGAAACCGCAACATTGAAAGCAGGTAATTGTTCTAATTGCATCAATTTCAATTCATTAGAAGTCGGTCAGCAAAGTCGTTATATTGCGTTTAAAGGCAATAGAGATTTTGAGGAGCAAAAATGGCAATATGAATCCGATACTTTAGTGGTGCGTGTATCAGCAAAGACCGGCGACAATTTTACTTTTGAAGAATATTTGACCACTGATCCTGATTCTGTAAGAAGCTATAATGTTATTTTAGTCGATGATAGCGCAAAGATTGAGCTTAGAGAGTATTGGAATGGTTCCTGGCTTTTCCAAGGAGGGCTTCTTATCAATTTACCACTTGCGCCTGCAAATTATCAATTAGCAGAAATAAAAGGTTGGGAAGCAATCGTGACCTGTGAGACCGCTCCATGCTATGGCTATCTTCCTGCGTATCAACAACAGGAATTTATTTACAATGATTTATATGTGTACCGTAATTATGAACCAATGGCTTGGGATGGGAATGGCTTTTTCGCTATTTACAATGCAAAATATGGAGTGGTTCGCAGCGTTTCCGTAGGAAGTTGGATTCCAGTCGGCAATGGCTGGGATTTAATTATAGAATAGCACCCTTATTCTCATAATAATTGTGAAAATTTGCATCGGAGATAAAATGAATCACCGATGCAAATTTTTTTTGATCAACTTGATTTTACAAAAGGAGATGGCTTAATCCCTGCCATTATTCAGGATGCGGCTACAAGCAAGGTTTTGATGCTGGGCTTTATGAATGCTGAAGCCTTTCAAAAGACTGTAAATGAGCAGATTGTTACTTTTTTTAGCCGTAGTAAAAATCGACTTTGGACGAAGGGCGAAACTTCCGGCAATTTTCTACATGTCGTTGATATTCAGATAGATTGTGACAATGACACTTTACTCATCAAAGCGCGCCCCGATGGACCGACCTGCCACACCGGCGCGGATACTTGTTTTAATGAAGTGAACCACCCCGACAATTTTTTGTGGAAACTGGAAAAAGTGATTCAAGATCGCAAAGCCAATCCAAAAGAAGGTTCTTACACGACTTCGCTTTTTAATAAAGGTATCAACAAAGTAGCGCAAAAAGTAGGCGAAGAAGCAGTAGAATTGGTCATTGAAGCTAAAGATGACAACGAGGACTTATTCCTGGGCGAGGCCGCGGATTTGTTATACCACTACCTGATTTTGCTTACCGCCAAAGGCTGCCAATTGCAGGATGTAGTTCAGATACTTGAAAAAAGACACCGCGCTTGATTTTTAATCAATTCGACTCCCTCGCGTGTTCTAATATCCGAATATAATTTGCACGTTCGTAAGCCGTTGGGTCAGAGACATTCCGATGGCTCATCACACCTCGAAAGGATTCTACTGTATCGAAGCCCATCATTCTCATCCAATCTTGGAGTTCGTTTGTCATCGTACGCAAATGTTCAATGCCATATTTGTACAATGCAGAAGCAGTCATTGTAATATCCGCGCCCGCCAATAGATATTTAATCACCTCATGTGCGCTTTGCACGCCAGTAGTGGCTGCCAACGAAAGTGGGAGCTTTCCATAAAGCACTGCAATCCATAACAATGGTAGGCGAATTTCATTCGATTCGCTATATTGCAAATTTGACAAGACCTTCAGCCGTACAATGTCAAAATCGGGTTGATAAAAACGATTGAATAATACCAGCGCATTAGCGCCAGCATCGCTAATTTGTTTTGCCATGTGTCCAGGTGCGCTAAAGTAAGGATTCAATTTTACGGCGATGGGGATATGTACATTTTTTCGGACTTCAGAAATGATACTAAGATAGCGCTGTTCCACTTCCGATCCTGTGAGTCGAATATCCGCTGGAATGTAGAACACATTGATTTCCAGCCCATCCGCTCCGGCTTCTTCCACTTGCATGGCATAGTCAATCCAACCTTCGGTGGTGATTGCATTTAAACTGGCGATAATTGGAATGCCCACGCGTTCCTTCGCTTTGCGAATGAGTTCAAGGTATTGAGTAGTACCTACGTGATATTCATCCAAATCAGGAAAATAATCCATTGCTTCTGCAAAAATATTGGTCGTGGTTTTCAAAGCTTGCTCGTACAAGGCATTTTCCTTCTGAATCTGCTCTTCAAATAATGAAAAAAGCACAACTGCACCTGCTCCGGCGTCTTCCATCTGTACAATATTATGCACCTCTTCCGATAAAGTATTGGAAGAAACAACAATCGGCGAAGCGAGCTTCAGCCCCATATAAGTGGTTTGTAAATTCATGATTATGGTGTTATCTGTTATTGGTTATTTGGCCACTAGCCTCAACTCCGAGTCACTCAGTCGCCAAGTCAAAGTCTCCAGTTCACGCTACCGGTGCAAATTCTTTTGCTCCGTAGCTCGCCATTTCCTCGTATGTTTTCCAACGCAAGTCCACGAGTTCCTGCGCCAATTGCATCAGCTTTTCCGCCTCTTCCGGGTTAGTTCGGGTCAGAATTTTGTAACGCAATTCGTTGTAGGCATAATCTCGTAACGCCATAATTGGTCGCGGAGAATCAAGCACAAATGGATTTTCACCTTTTTTACGCAAAGCTGGATTGTATCGAATCAAAGGCCAATAACCACTCGCTACTGCCAATTTCTGTTGGGTTAGACCTTTTTCCATATCAATGCCGTGTGCAATGCAGTGGGAGTAAGCCAGAATGAGCGATGGACCTTCATATGCTTCCGCTTCGCGCATAGCAAGCAAAGTTTGCTGCGGGTTTGCGCCCATAGCTACTTGCGCCACATAAACATTCCCGTAGGAAATCGCCTGCAAAGCCAGGTCTTTTTTGCCAACACGCTTACCTGCTGAGGCAAATTTCGCGGTAGCCGCCGTAGGCGTAGCTTTTGAGCTCTGACCACCCGTATTAGAATAAACTTCTGTGTCCAAAACCAATACATTAATGTTTCGCCCACTTGCTAAGGCATGATCCAACCCGCCCGAACCAATATCATAAGCCCATCCATCGCCGCCAATGAGCCAGACGCTGCGCCGTACTAGGTGATCTACAATGGAAAGCAAATGTTTTGCGTCAGATGAATTGATCGTTTGTAATTTTTCTTTCAAAAATGCCACGCGCTTACGCTGTTTCACAATGCTAGATTCAAAAACTTGAGGCGTTTCAAGTATTTCATTTACAAAATCATGACCCAACTTTGGCTCGAGTTTTTTCAGCAAATCCTGCGCCATCGCTAAGTGTTTGTCAGCAGTTACACGCATCCCTAAACCAAATTCGGCATTATCTTCAAATAAAGAATTTGACCAGGCAGGGCCTTTGCCATCTTTATTTTTCGTCCAGGGCGTAGTAGGCAAATTGCCACCATAAATCGAAGAACAACCCGTTGCATTGGCAACGATTAATCGATCGCCAAACAATTGAGTCAGCAATCGTACATAAGGCGTTTCTCCACAGCCCGCGCACGCGCCAGAGAATTCAAACAAAGGTTCTAAAAATTGAATACCATGCACCGTAGAAAAATTGACCTTGTTGCGTTCATTAATAGGCAGTGCTTCAAAAAATGCAATACGTTTCCTATTTGATTCAATTAAATCCGACTTGGATTGCATATTAATTGCTTTCTTGGTGCGGTCGGTGAGGCTCGTCGCTGGGCAGGATTCTACACAAAGCGTGCAGCCGGTACAGTCTTCCATATAAACTTCAAGCGTGAACCTTGTTTCGGGGAAGCCTCGCGCGTTGATCGGCGCAGATTGAAAATCCTCTGGAGCGCCATTCAAATTATCTTTATGGTAATATTTCGCTCGAATCACGCTATGCGGACACACAAAACTGCAATTGCCACATTGAATACAAATATCTGATTCCCAAACAGGTACGAGGTCGGCAATGTTGCGTTTTTCCCATTTCGTTGTACCACTGGGGAAGGTTCCATCCACCGGCATAAAGCTCACGGGCAGGTCATCCCCTTTGCCTGCCAACATCATTGCGGTCACTTCTTTCACAAAATCAGGCGCTTCAGCCGGTACGGTCGCGGGGAAATCCTGATCGGAATTTATATTCGGAGGAATTTTCACTTCGTACAAATGATCGAGCGTGGCATCCACAGCCTCGAAGTTTTGTCGAATAATGGCTTTTCCTTTTTTGAAATATGTTTTTTCGATGGCGTGTTTGATCTGCGCAATGGCTTCCTCGCGCGGCAGTACACCTGATAAGGCAAAGAAACAAGTTTGCATGATTGTATTGATCCGGCCACTCATGCCGGTATCACGCGCCACCGAAGTCGCATCAATGACATAGAATTTCAGCTTTTTTTCAATGATCGTTTGTTGAACGGGTTTTGGCAGTTGATTCCAGACTTCTTCTGATCCATAAGGACTATTCAAAAGAAAGGTCGCACCTGGTTTGGCGGAAGCCAATAAATCGGATTTTTCTACAAAATTGAATTGATGACAAGCGATAAAATCGGCTTTGCGAATCAAATACGGCGCGCGAATCGGCTTCGGGCCGAAGCGCAAGTGAGATACCGTACGTGCGCCGGATTTCTTGGAGTCATACACGAAATATCCTTGAGCATATAAATCCGTATTTTCGCCAATAATTTTGATACTGTTTTTATTTGCACCTACAGTGCCATCTGCGCCCAGCCCGAAGAACAAGGCCTGTGTCCATTCGGATTCATCTAAGGTGAAATTTGGATCGTATTCCAAACTGCTGTGCATTACATCATCGTAAATGCCAATCGTGAAATGATTTTTGGGATTGTTTTTTTGCAATTCGTCAAACACTGCTTTGACCATCGCTGGCGTGAATTCTTTGGAAGACAAGCCATAGCGACCACCAATTACGCCTGGCATATTGCCGATTTTTCTTTCAGTAAAAGCCTCTACTAATGCTGCAACTACATCCTGATACATGGGTTCGCCCGCTGCGCCGGGTTCTTTGGTTCTATCCAACACTGCAATGGCATCTACCGTAGGCGGCAAAGCTTTGATAAAATGCTCCACCGAAAATGGACGATATAGTCGCACTTGCACAATACCAACTTTCTCTCCTTTTGCTGCTAATGTTTGTGCTGTTTCTATCGCTGTTTCCGCGCCAGAACCCATCAAAATGATAACCCTTTCCGCATCAGGAGCGCCATAATAGTCGAATATTCGATATGAACGACCGGTTAGTTTTGCAAATTTATCCATCTGCATCTGCACAATTCCAGGCGTTTTTGCATAGAATGGATTCACAGTCTCCCGCCCCTGAAAATACACATCAGGGTTTTGAGCAGTCCCGCGAATAAAGGGATTGTCGGGGTTCAAGGCCCGATTGCGATGGGCAATGACCAGATCATCATCCATCATTTCTCGAATCTGTTCATCCGACAGCAAATACATTTTATTTACCTCATGCGAAGTTCTAAATCCATCAAAAAAGTGAATAAATGGAATCCGTGACTCCAATGTAGCTGCCTGTGAAATCAATGCAAAATCATGCGCTTCCTGTACACTTGCCGATGCTAAAATTGCAAAACCCGTAGAGCGTGCTGCCATCACATCCTGATGGTCACCAAAAATCGAAAGCGCCTGCGCTGAGAGCGAACGCGCTGCGATATTGAAAACCGTAGGCGTTAGTTCCCCAGCGATTTTATACATATTCGGGAGCATGAGCATCAAACCCTGCGAAGCAGTAAACGTAGTCGTCAAAGCTCCTGTTTGTAAGGCCCCGTGTACCGCGCCCGCTGCTCCGCCTTCGCTCTGCATTTCAATTACATCCGGTACATTGCCCCAGATATTGGGAATACCTTTCGCCGACCATTCATCTGCCCATTCCGCCATCGGCGAGGAAGGAGTGATTGGATAGATCGCGCAGACTTCATTCACCCGATACGCCACATACGCTGCTGCCTCGTTGCCGTCTATGGTTATAATTTGATGTTTATCTTTCATATCAGAATATTTCGCTTTTAGCTAAATAGAATTCTAATTGCCAGTTGGTTCAGGAATCATTTCAATTGCGTGCACCGGGCACTGCTCGAAGCATACCGTGCAACCCGTACAGGCATCATAATTAAAACGATACCGTTTGCCTGGGCCGAGTTTGATTACTGCATCTTCAGGGCAAGCGCCATAACAACCATCACACTCAAAGCAATTACCACAGGAAAGACAGCGCTGCGCCTCATATTGGGCTTCCTCTTTGATCAAACCCGCCACAACTTCATAAAACCCTTTAGTCGCCTCTTCCGCGTTCAAATGCGCTTGCTCGCGTTGAGGTGCGAAGGTTTGGTACCAAACGTGTAAGCGCTCATGCCCAACCAATGGATGTTTAGGCATTGGTACATAAGGTTTTTGTCTCAAATAACCGTCGATGTAGCGTGCTGCTTTCTTGCCATGACCAACAGCAATCGTGACCGTGCGTTCGCTAGGAACCATATCGCCACCAGCGAAAATGCCTTCAGCGCCCGTCATCATGTCGAGTCCGACAAGGACAGTGCCGTCCTCTTTGAACTTAATGCTAGGAATATTTTTGAGGAAATCAGTATCGGTATCTTGCCCAAGCGCCAGGATGAGTGCATCTGCCTCTATGGTTTCATACTCGCCCGTAGGCACAGGGCGACCATTTTCGATGCGCATCACTTCTACTGTGAAAGTCGTCTGATCAATTGATTTAATAGTACGCAGCCAATGGATTTTTACACCTTCAGCTAAAGCTTCATCTGCTTCAAATTCGTGGGCGGGCATATGCTCGCGGTCGCGGCGATAAATGATAAGCGCCTCATCAGCGCCGATGCGTTTGGCAACGCGGGCAGCATCCATCGCCGTATTTCCACCGCCATAAATGGCAACTTTTTTACCTAATTTTGGTAGATTCCCTGCGTCCACATTGCGTAGGAAGGAAACTGCATCAAGGATTTGTCCCGCATCCCTAGCAGGGATATTTGTCTTTTTACCAATATGAGCTCCAATGGCTACAAAAACAGCCTCAAAATTGCCAGCTTCTTTCTCGGCCAGAATATCTTCAACTTTATAATTGAGACGAATCTTGACGCCCATCTCTTCAATACGTCGTATTTCAGCAGCGATGATGTCGCGCGGCAGGCGATACGCAGGAATCCCAAAGTGCATCATGCCGCCAGCCACCGGGCCTGCCTCATAAATTTCTACCGTATGTCCCAGTCGTGTGAGGTGATACGCTGCCGACAAACCGCTTGGGCCAGCACCAATCACCAAGACCCGTTTTCCGCCTTTCGGGCGGTCAAATTCTACTTTCCAGTTTTCAGCAATCGCCGTATCGCCTAGATAGCGTTCCACCGCATGGATGCTCACGGTATTGTCCATAAAATTACGGTTGCAATTGTCTTCGCAAGGATGGTAGCAGACACGCCCATGAATAGCGGGCATTGGGTTATCTTGGATTAGCTGTTGCCAGGCTTCATAATATTTACCCGCTTGCGCTAAGCTCAGCCAAGCTTGAATATTTTCACCTGCTGGGCAAGCATTATTACAAGGTGGCAAAAAATCTGTATATATCGGACGCTGCGTGCGCAAAGCCCCCGTGCCTTTGCTATGGGATTGCAGGTCAATTGGGGCAGTGAGGTCTTGTTTATTCGTCATTTGCATTGCATTTTGATTTTGGCTACTATCAAAATGAGCAGCAAGCTTTGCGCAACAAGCTACCAAAGACAAGTAACCAGCAGCCAATTTCTAAAATCCTCATCCAGCCGACACTGATAATACATAGTAGGTAGGGCTGATTTTTATCATTCGAGAAGGAGAAAAGGCATTTATCGTCCTTAATAGTGGCTTTTTCAGTTTTATATTGCAAAATATGAGTCGAAGGAAAAGCTGCCTTTGTCCAAAATTCTTACGATGGGTCTAAAAATCCTTGTACTTTAGGAACAATAACCAAATACTTAAATCAACATGATTAGAAAGGATACACTTGTCCTTATTGCATTTATTGTTTTTTTCGTGTCTCATTTACAAAGTCAAATCACGAATGCTCAAATAGACACCATTGCTAAATTTATTATCGGTTTTCCGACGAATACAGAGGCCTCCATTGCTATTGTGAATGGAAAAGAAGTGCTTTATTATGGCGTGAAAGTTGAAAATGGGAAACTCATAGCAGAAGCTAACAAGGATAAAGTTTTTGAAATCGGCTCTGTTACAAAAGTTTTTACTTCTACGCTGTTGGCGAATTTGGTAAAAGCAGATAAAGTGGCTTTGAACACTACGATTCAGGAATGTTTTATCCAGCCATTGAGTGAAAAAGTGAAACCGATCACGCTACTGCAATTAGCCAATCATACCTCCGGTCTGCCGCGCTTGCCAGAAGATTTGTTCCAGCCTGACAAAACCGATATGAACAATCCTTATGCGCATTACGAAGGAAAAATGTTGGAGGCATATCTGAGTCATCAGCCTACGCTTGCTACTACACCTGGAATACAATACGCCTATTCTAATCTTGGTGCAGGATTGTTAGGCTATGCCTTGGAGCAAAAAACAGGTAAAAACTATGAAGAATTGCTACAAGAATTTTTGACAAACCCTTACGAAATGAGTTCCACTACTACCGAGCGTAGTAAGGTAGCTGAAAAGTTGGTATTGGGTCAGAATGCACAAGGCGCGGTTACTTCCAATTGGGACTTGAATGCCCTCAAGGGCGCGGGCGGCGTCCTTTCAACTGTGGAGGATTTGAGTAAATTGGTGCGAGCAAATTTCCAACCCAATGCAGTGCTTGAATTACAACGTGAAAAAACATTCACCCTAAATCCGAATATGGACATCGCCCTCGGCTGGCATATCATCAAAACCCAAAGCGGCAAAACCTGGCATTGGCACGACGGCGGCACGGGCGGCTACACGTCTTCATTGGCAATGGATGTTACAGGGCAACAATCGGTCATTATTTTGACTAATATTTCTGCTTTCCATTCTAATATGGGAAATGTAGATCAGCTTTGTTTTGCACTGATGAGAACCCTATAATACATATAAAATTACACTTATATATTCAATACACCATCCCTAAACCCAAGTTGATGCAATAAAATCAACCAACTGAGGACTAAAACCTTACTCTGTTTTACAGCCTGTTTTTCTTCGGGTATCGGTGATATTGATGATCTTCCAGCCGTCGGCGGATTTAAAAAGTGTGAAAACGTTGTATCCGCAGTGGCTGAAATTTTTATTCAGGAAAAAAGAATACTCCGTCCAGGCTGTTGCTAATGGTCCATCAATCGTTACATCGTAGCTATAGATGCGTTCGTCATAATAATTGCCATTTTTAGTACCCGCAAAATTCAGAAACCCTTGTACATCGCCTTTGCGGAGCATTGGCTTACCGTCCTTGTCTGCACCCGCTGAACCCATCGTAGCGTCTGCGTGAAATAATTTGCTCATTACGCTCGTATCTTGTGCGCGATAAGCATCAAATAACGTTTTGATGACATTAATAATAGCTTCTTTTTCTGCATCTTGTTGCGCTTTTATTACAAAAACCGTCAGCGATAAGATCGCCATCAAAATTATCTTTTTCATATCTGAATGGATTATGAATATTTATTTTTTCTTGGAATTTTTTGATTTCAAATATTTTTTCGGAATAGGTACGCCACTTGATTCTGCTTGCCACATCAACCCTACTACCCACCAGCGCCCTTGATCGTACATCAGTTGAAAACTATTGATTCCTTTATCAAATGGCTCGCCATCAGGGCTTCGACGCGTTTCATACACCATGAAAATCTGTGCAATATCGCCATAACGATCAACAGTCAAGCTGCCTAGCGTTTCAAAAAAATCTTGCCCTTCTAAGCGAGGGGCAACATTACTGATATAGCTTTCCACGGATAGCTCGGCAATCGTGAGTTGGTCATTGCGTTTGGTGCGAATATGGAATTTTATATCGCCACGAAAGAGGTTGCGAAAACGCGCCATATCCATTTTGCGGCCGGCAGGCCCAGAAATGACATCCAACACGGCTTCCATTGTGCTTTCAATGGTTTCAGTGTCTTTGCTATAATCCTGCGCATTCAATGGCAAAACGCCAATAAAAATGCACACAATAATTCCAACGAGAATGTACTTTTTCATGTAACTTGCTTTTCAAAGCTTTAAATGTAAGCAACCTTGAGGAATAGGGATTGTTAAATCCTGCAAAATCAATCTTAAAAATTTAAACCACCATGCCATATGAAAAACATTTTCATTACAACCCTCTTTTTTCTGACGGCTTGCGCTACTACCAATACAAAGTTTAATCTGAATAATGACGGATTGCCGCTTGCGCCTAATTATTCGAATCCTGCCCATTGGGCGGCTTTGCCAAGCAAACAAGATAATGCAGACCGTACGCCCGCCGACACCATTTTAGATGAACAAGCAAATGCCTTGGTGGATGTTTTTTTCTTGCATCCTACCATTTATACGGGTAAACGCGGTGAACAATCCTGGAATGGCGCAATTGATGATCCTGAACTAAATCGAAAAGTAGATGAAAGCACTATTCTTAATCAGGCTAGTATTTTCAACGGGTTAGGAAGAGTATATGCTCCGCGTTATCGTCAGGCACATTTGAGTGCTTATTATACCCAAGATCGTACAGCCGCTGAGGCCGCGTTTGAAGTGGCATATCAAGATATTAAAACCGCTTTTGAATATTATTTACAATATTATAATGAAGGCCGCCCAATTATCATTGCCTCACACAGCCAAGGCACAACACACGCCAAGCGATTGATGCGCGAGTATTTTGATGGTAAAATATTGCAAAATCGTTTGGTTGCAGCCTATTTGGTTGGAATTCCTGTGGAAAGCGATTATTTCCATGAAATTCGGCCCTGCGATTCATCCGATGAAACCGGCTGTTTTGTCTCCTGGCGTGCTTATCGCAAAGGATATGTTCCAAAATACCATACCAAAAACAGCAATATTGTCGTTACCAATCCGCTGACGTGGACACGGGATACAACGCTTGCGCCCAAAGAACTTAACAAAGGAGCAGTACTGCGCAAATTTGATAAAATTTATCCCGGATTAGCGGAAGCTCAGGTACATGATGGTTTGCTGTGGTTGGAACGGCCCAAATTTCCGGGAAGTTTTTTATTAAAAAACCCTAACTATCATGTTGGCGACTACAATTTATACTATTTGAATGTGCGGTATAATGCAAAAGAAAGAGCGGAAGCGTTCTTTAAGACTTTAGATATTAAACGATAGACCTTGGGCAAGAATTATCTAAAATCTATTGTCTATTGCCTCTGAGAAATGCTAAATCTGATAAAAAAACGTTATACCTCTTAGAAACCCAGACAATGGAGATTTATTCTCGAAAATCAAGGTGGAAATTATATCTGGCGGCGGGTGGCATCATCATCCTACTCATCTCTCTTTTTTATACCCGCTACCTCTCGCAAATGCTGGCTGCCGGCGAACGCACGAAAGTAGAAAACTGGGTGCTGGCGCAAGAACAACTCAACGACCCAGAGCGCATGAGCGATCCCAGCAAGATGGATGAAGATGTGACACTCCAATTGGAGGTGTTGAAAAGCAATACTACGATTCCTGTAGTAATGGTGAATGAATTGGGGGATGTCGTATATGCTACTAATTTCGGGCCAGGATTGGATGACAACGATGAATACCTTGAGAAGCAAGTTGAAGAATTGAAAAAAGACAATTTTGAGCCGATCTTTAGCAGTGGCAACTACATTTATTACAAAGAGTCCAAAGTACTTCAGCAGTTGCGGTACTTCCCTTTGGTGCAGTTGGTGCTGATTATAGCCTTTATCAGCCTGGGTTACATGGGCTTCAGCGCTGCTCGCCGCGCCGAACAAAACCGCGTGTGGGTGGGGATGGCGAAGGAAACCGCACATCAGTTGGGTACGCCTATCTCGGCTATTATTGGTTGGATTGAGCATTTGAAAGAGACGCTGCCAGATAACTATGAATCGCAAGAGGTGGTAGAAGAGCTGCGCAAAGATGTGCATCGGCTGGAGTTGGTAGCAGATCGCTTCTCTAAAATTGGCTCCGCACCGGTGTTGGAGCGGGTGAATATTTTTGAAGAATTGGAAAAATGTAGAGCTTATATGCAAGCGCGCGCGCCGCGCAAAGTTGTGTTTCACTTTCCTGATATACAACAAGAACCGCTTTTCGTCAACTTGAATCCGCATTTGTTTGACTGGGTATTAGAAAATCTCATGCGTAACGCTATTGACGCAATGGAAGGTAAAGGCGAAATCCGTGCAGAAGTACACGCCGACGGGCATTCGGTGTTCATTGATTTGAGCGACACCGGTAAAGGAATTCCGCATAACAAATTTAAAACCGTTTTTGAACCTGGTTACACCACCAAAAAACGCGGCTGGGGCTTAGGACTTTCGCTTGCCAAGCGCATTATAGAAGATTATCATGATGGCAAAATTTTCGTAAAACGCTCGGAAGAAGCCAAAGGTACTACATTCACCATTCGGTTTACTCAAGAAAAAGCGATCGCTTCTGCTACCGAGGCGTTACAAGTAAGTAGCGTTTAATAATAAAATCTAAGTACAGGACAAAAAAGTGAGTAATTGAAAGAAAAGGTAAATTGTTGTTGCGAACCAATAATTTCCTTACCTCCAACTACTCGCTATGAAAGATACAGAAAATGCTCTTAAAGAAGAGCTTTCTTTACATTTTATTG
>JANRME010000257.1:0-2362 GCA_033761835.1 Saprospiraceae bacterium | reverse complement strand
TGAAAGCGATTCAGCTTGCGGGCTTGTGCTTCACGCTGATTAAAAAATTCGACGCCAATGCCCTGACCGCGATAAGCTTTTTTCAAAACCGATTCACCAAAGTAAAAAATCTTACTCGTGTCAAAGCACCTGTCTAAAAAGGGTTTCTGAATATTAATCGGTTCGTTTTCCATCGGCAAGGCAGTGGACACGCCAATGACGCTATCTCCATCAAAAGCAATCACCAATACGCTATCCATCGCTTTTATATAAGTTTGCACATAATCTTGTTCGTATATCAAATTCCCATCATATAAATATGGAAAATCCCGAAATACCTCTACACGCAACTGCGCTAAATCATTCAAATATGGCATGGCTGCGCCGCCCGTAAACGTTTCAATCTTAATATTTTGCATCTTTTCAAAGGATAATTTTATAAAATTAAAGGTAAAGGGTTTTAAATTAGACCGCCAAGATTTTCAAAAAAAACTATCTTCAACCGCTAAAAATCACTGTTGTGAATAAAACGCTTGAAATCTGTGTAGATTCGATTGCTTCTGCCCTGCATGCGCAGGAAGGTGGCGCGGATCGTATTGAATTATGCGAAAACCTTTCTCAAGGAGGCGTGACGCCGAGTGCCGGAAAAATTGCTCAAGCCAAGCGCTTGCTGACAATTCCAGTGATGGTGCTCATTCGGCCGCGAAAGGGCGACTTCTTGTATTCTGATTTAGAATTTGAACTCATGCTCGATGATATTCAACGCGCCAAAGACCTCGGCGTGGATGGGATTGTATCAGGTGTGCTGCTCAACGATGGACATATTGACAAAACGCGTACCGCCTGGCTCGTGGAAGCCGCTAATCCATTGCCTTTCACCTTTCATCGGGCATTTGATATGTGCCGCGAACCCTGGGAAGCCATTCAGCAACTGGCAGGACTAGGTGTAAAGCGTATTCTTACTTCGGGCTTGCAACCAACGGCATTGGAAGGCATTAACCACTTGCGTACCTTTGTGGAATTAGCAGGAGAAGCAATTTCAATCCTTGCCTGTAGTGAGGTGACGCCCGATACAATTGATCCGCTATTGGAAATCAATGGTTTACAAGAATTTCATGCGGCGCTTCGCCGTCCGATTTATAGTCAAATGGAATATCGCGGTGCAGCAACGATGGGCGATGAACAGTTGGATGAAGAATTTAGTTGGCACGAAGCCGATTTCGAAATGATTAAAGGTTTGCGAGCAAAGTTAAATATGGAGTAATGGAGGGATGGAGGGATGGAATATTATTAATAATTCAATATTATTTTGAATTCATCCAACGAGACTACTGTGACAGTTGGAAAAGGAAGTTGTTTTAGTGCTTGAAAATGTCGGTCATTTGTGACTAAATAGTGGGCATTAGCAGAAATAGCAAGGTCTGCGAATTTATTATCATCTGGGTCATCGTTTATTAGATTCCAGCGGATAAAGGGTTCTGATAGCAATACATTGGAGGAAGTAAGCAAAATATTCAAAACCAGATCAGCAGTGTATGGAGAATAGAAATCTGCTATTTGTTCTTCATATTCCAGCATAATCTCGTTGCTGATAACCCAATCGAATGCTTGTTGGCGGAAAGCTAAATAAAGCCAATAGGAAGGATTTCGGGGAGGAATGGAGGCGATCAGGCAATTGGTATCAATCACAACGTTCATTTAGTGCGTTGTTGTTGATTTAATATTTGCTCGAAATCTGTATCGGAAATTCCTTTTTCTTCGATGACGCGTTCTAATTCTTTGTGCAAAGCGTTTTCGTAGTAGTTCAAAAGTAAGTCCCTGATGGCTTCTACATCTTGCTCCGGCATAGGACGGCTAAATAAGCGAAGCAGCATAACTTGTACTTCGTTTAAAGGTTGGGCAGGAGAAACTTGTTTTGTCATTAATAATAAGATTAATCTTAACAAATATAAGATTTCTAAAGTAATAAACAAAATTTATTCGAACTTTGAATGGCTATGCGTTGTATTGCAATACTTTTATTACTAATACCCTTCAAATTATTAAGTGTGAATAGTATAGAACTTCACCAAAACTGGCGCTTTCGCAAAGCTGGCGACAATACTTGGTATGAGGCAACTGTGCCCGGCGTAGTACAAATGGATTTGATTCGGCACGGCGTCATTCCTGATCCTTTTTACGGTACAAATGAGGATAGCATTCAGTGGATCGAGCGCGAAGACTGGGTCTATGAATTGACTTTTGATTTGCCCAATTTTGATAGTTCCAAAAATTATGAATTGGTGTTTGAAGGTCTGGACACTTACGCGGAAGTAACTTTTAACGGTGAAAAACTCCTGGAAACCAATAATATGTACCGCTCCTGGCGCGTGGATGTGGCGCG
>JANRME010000256.1:0-24027 GCA_033761835.1 Saprospiraceae bacterium | reverse complement strand
AACTCCACGCTTGACCAAAAGATGCAAGGTATTTTTAGTGCCCAGCAACAAAACCAATTCCGGGTAGCCCGCACGAGCGCTAAGGAGCGCATCGCCAAGCTGCATAAGCTCGAAAAAGCTCTGCTCTCGCATCGGGAAGCAATTCGACAAGCCTTACATCAAGATTTTCATAAACATCCCGGCGAGACCGATATGTGGGAAATTTATGTAATAATAAGTGAACTTCGGCACACGATTCGACACCTACAGCGTTGGATGCAACCGCAACGCGTCGCAACGCCCTTAGCGTTTTTAGGCTCAAAGGCGCATATTTATTACGAGCCCAAGGGCGTCGTACTCATTATTGCACCCTGGAATTTCCCGATCAATCTGACTTTCGGGCCTATGGTATCGGCGATTGCTGCCGGGAATTGTGTCATGATAAAGCCTTCAGAACTCACGCCGCATAGTTCAGCAATCATGGCAAAAATAATTCGGGAAACCTTTCCTGAAAATGAAATTGCGCTTTTTGAAGGCGGTGTCGAAGTATCAGAAGCCTTGCTGCGATTGCCTTTCAATCATATTTTTTACACGGGTTCTACGGCGGTTGGCAAAATTATAATGCGGGCAGCGGCGGAGCATTTGGCATCGGTGACGCTGGAATTAGGTGGCAAGTCGCCTACAATCGTTGATGAAACAGCAAATCTTGATTTGGCAGCGCGGCGCATCGCCTGGGGCAAAACGGCCAATTCCGGTCAAACTTGCGTGGCGCCTGATTATCTGCTCGTGCACGAAAAAATACGAGATAAACTATTGAATCTCATACAAATGTATTGGAAAAAGTTTTATGGAAATGACACTAAAAGTTCACCTTTCTACACGCATATCGTCAATCAGCGGCATTTCAATCGCTTAAAAAATTATATAGACGAGGCGCAGGAAAAAGGCGCACAAATCAGGATTGGCGGGGCGATGGATGCTGAAAAAAAATATATCGAGCCGACGATTTTGGAAAATGTACCGCTTGATGCGAAGGTCTTGCAGGAAGAGATTTTCGGGCCAATTTTGCCCGTTATTACTTTCAAAAATATTCAGGAAGTGGTTGATTTAGTAAACTCGAAAGAACGGCCATTGGCATTATACATTTTTAGTAAAAACCGGAGGAATATTAATTTTATATTACAAGAAACCCGTGCAGGTGCAGTTTCTATCAATCAAAATATTGTACATTTTTTGCACGCGAATCTTCCTTTTGGGGGTGTGAATCACAGCGGCATTGGCAAATCGCACGGCTGGTGGGGCTTCGAGACATTTTCCAACGCTAAAGCAATATTGCGACAAGACTTTTTTGGCGCTTCCGAGTTATTTATGCCGCCATTTACTAAATTAAAAGAAAAGATAAATGATTTGGCTTTAAAATGGTTTTAAAGTTATTGGAGGAGGTTTAGAAAATTGATAAAGTTGAAAAACTAAAGGCCCTAAACCGCCTCTGTCCTATCAACAATTTTCAAGAATGAACGAAACACCTGTACTCATCATCGGCGCCGGGCCTGCTGGCCTGGCAATGGCCGGCAGACTCAGAAAATTAAATATTCCATTTGAAATCCTCGAAAAGAGTGATCGCATCGCTTGTGCCTGGCACGAACATTACGATCGGCTGCATTTGCATACGGTGAAGGAATTATCGCATTTGCCGCATTTGCCTTTCCCAGAAGATTATCCACGCTACGTGTCGCGGCAGCAGCTGGTAGATTATTATGAAATGTATGCCAAAGCTTTTGATATAAAACCGCATTTTGATACAGAAATTATTTCTATTAAAAAATCTAATAATAAATGGACGGTCAAAGCCAGAAATGGCAAGAAATGGGAAGCGGAACAAGTAGTGATAGCAACAGGAACGAATCGGGCCGTGAATCGCCCTATTTTTGAAGGAGAAGAAAAATTTCAGGGGCGTATCATGCACAGTCGCATTTATAAACATGCCGATCCATTTCACGATCAAAGAGTTCTGGTGGTTGGTATGGGCAATACCGGTGCGGAAATCGCCTTGGATTTGTGCGAACATGACATCGAAACCTATCTTTCGGTGCGCAGCGAAGTGAATATCGTGCCACGCGATACCTTTGCAGGGCCGACGCAACTGACGGCGCTTCGCTTAGCAAAACTCCCTACCTGGCTTGGTGATTGGCTGGGTACACAGCTGCGACGTGTTATGGTAGGCGATCTTTCGCGCTATGGGATTCCCACGGCCAAAATACCTCCAGCTAAGCAACTTCGCATCACCGGCAAGACGCCTGTGATTGACATTGGCACAATCAAGCATATTAAAGCTAGAAAAATCAAGGTCTTGCCTGGCATTGATCATTTTACCAAAGAAGGCGTAGTATTTACAAATGGCGAAAAATATGCATTTGATACGGTCATTTTAGCAACAGGATACGCTGCAAAACTCGACGATTTTATCCCAGATGCTTCGGAGGTATTGGATGAACATGGTTGGCCGAAATCCTGCATCGGTGAAGGTAAACACCAAGGCTTGTATTTCTTGGGTTATGATAATTATGTGCCCGGTGGTATTCTTGGAGTGATTTATCGCGATTCGGAGAAGATTGCTAATCAAATTAGCACGTTCAAGAGAAATATTGCCCTTTAAGACATTTTTAACGCGGGGTGAGAAATATTTCAAATTTCCAAACCGTTGATTATCTGCAATTATCGTACCGGAAGGAAGTGAGTTGTAAATCCAATTGTCAATCCTTAAAACCCCCATTCTATGAACAGCAGACTCGAAGCACAACGTGCCAGCCAAAACCGCGCAATCGCGCTTTTCCTTACATTTTTATTTCATGTTGCACTGATTGCAGGCATTTATTATTACAATTTTAGTGATACATCCGATGTGAAGCCTAATGAAGCCGAACAAACCTTGCAATCAAAGGAAGACATTCCTACCAAAACCGTGTCGGATAAGAACAACCGTACCTTGAAACCCTGATAACGAAGTTAGAAGTTGGAAGTACGAAGTATGTTATAGGTCAATGCTAGATGGTCGATCAAAACAGCCCGTGTAACTCCGCTTGAACCATATTTACAACGCGGCCCATGTCCTCTGGGTTGGTATCAAAATCCAGTTCATCGGCATTGATGATAAGCAATCGTCCTTCGTCGTAGCCTCCAATCCACTCCTCGTAGCGTGCGTTGAGTCGTTTGAGGTAATCGAGGCTCATGCTGCCTTCATAATCGCGCCCACGCGACTGAATATGCGCCACCAGTGTAGGAATGCTTGCCTTTAGATAAATCAACAAATCAGGCGGCTGAATTTGAGAAGACATCGTTTTAAATAGGTCGAAATAGTTCTGAAAATCTCGACTGGACATCAATCCCATATCATGCAAATTGGGTGCAAAAATATAAGCATCTTCATAAATGGTGCGGTCTTGAACGACCGTTCTTTCTCCTTGCAAAATTTTCAAAACCTGCTGATACCGGCTATTGAGGAAGTAAATCTGCAAATTGAACGACCAGCGCTGCATATCGTGATAAAAATCGCTGAGATAAGGATTGTCGTCTGTGGATTCATAGTGCACATCCCAGTTGAAATGCCTGGCTAGCTTAGTGGTAAGAGTCGTTTTGCCCGCGCCGATATTGCCAGCGATGGCGATGTGTTTGAGAGAATTGGCGTTTTGGCTCATGGTATGAATGCAAGACTTGCGTGTGCGATTAACAATTTTTCGGTCGTGCGAAAATACAATTCCTGGGGATAATTTTTATATTGAGCAGGGTCTATTTCTGAGAAGCCAAACTTTTTGGGCAAATTGCTGCTGTATTTTATTATCCTGTTGTTTATTATATAAATTCCAAATAATGTTTTGAAACCTGCCAAGTAAATCATTTATAACTGCTTGTTTTCTAACCGAATATTGTATTTACTTATAGAAATTTTTACGCTTTTTGCCAAACAAAAACACGCCTAATGCTATTTAAATGAGTGAAAGTTTGGTTGAAAATTGTACCTTTGAGCCGCTTTGAAATAAAGAAACCTGTTTTTATAACATACTCAAAATCAAGCGTTATGCCATTCGATATTGATATGATAAAGGCTTATTATGAGTCTTTGCCCGGTCGAGTGGACGAAGCCCGAAAATCGCTGGGTCGTCCCCTGACATTATCCGAAAAAATCTTATATGCTCACCTCCATCCCGATTCTCCACTCCAAAATTACACCCGAGGAAAAGATTATGTGTTTTTCGCGCCCGACCGCGTAGCTATGCAGGACGCAACCGCACAAATGGCTTTGCTGCAATTTATGACTTGCGGCCGCGAAAAAACCGCTGTGCCTTCTACGGTGCATTGCGATCACCTCATCACTGCGAAAGTCGGTGCTGTCGAAGATTTGCAAACAGCAAATGAAGTCAATGCAGAAGTATATGATTTCCTGGCATCTGTGTCAACTAAATACGGTATCGGATTTTGGAAACCAGGTTCTGGAATTATTCACCAAATCGTGCTGGAAAACTATGCGTTTCCTGGTGGTATGATGATTGGTACCGATTCGCATACGCCGAATGCGGGCGGCTTGGGTATGGTGGCGATTGGCGTTGGTGGCGCGGATGCGGTGGACGTAATGGTGGGAATGGCTTGGGAACTCAAGATGCCAAAATTGATTGGTGTGAAGCTGACGGGTAAAATGAGCGGCTGGACTTCCTCAAAAGATATTATCCTGAAAGTCGCTGGAATCCTTACAGTAAAAGGCGGCACAGGTGCTATTGTAGAATATTTTGGCGAAGGCGCTCGCTCGCTTTCTTGCACAGGTAAAGGCACGATTTGCAATATGGGCGCAGAGATCGGCGCGACGACTTCTACTTTTGGCTACGACGAAAGCATGAGCCGCTACTTGCGTGCCACCGATCGTGCTGAAGTGGCTGACCTTGCTGACAAAGTAGCTGCCGACCTCACGGGCGATGCTGATTGCTATGCTCATCCTGAAAAATACTTCGATCAGGTGATTGAAATTGACCTGAGCACTTTAGAGCCCCATATCAATGGCCCTTACACGCCGGATTTGGCTTGGCCGATTTCTCAATTTGCGAAAGCAGTGAAAGAAAATGGCTATCCTCAAAAATTGGAAGTGGGGCTGATTGGCTCTTGTACGAATTCTTCTTATGAAGATTTGGATCGTGCAGCTTCCCTTGCCAAACAAGCGGTTGCGAAGAAATTAAAAGTAAAATCCGAATTCACCGTAACACCTGGTTCTGAGCAAATTCGCTATACCGTTGCTCGGGATGGGCAGTTAAAATCCTTCGAGGATATGGGTGGTGTTGTGCTGGCAAATGCTTGCGGCCCTTGCATCGGGCAATGGAATCGGCACACGGATGATCCAAATCGTGCGAATTCGATCATCACTTCTTTCAACCGGAATTTCTCGAAGCGAAATGATGGTAATGCCCAAACCCGCGCCTTTGTTGCTTCTCCTGAGATTGTAACCGCAATGGCAATCGCTGGTGATTTGACTTTCAATCCCCTGACGGACACTCTGACAAATGAAGACGGACAGCAAGTAATGCTCGATCCACCTTCGGGAATTGAATTGCCCACCAAAGGTTTTGCAGTAGAAGATGCTGGTTTTCAGGCACCTGCGGCCAATGGCGGCAGCATTCAAATCCACGTTGATCCAACATCCAGTCGCATTCAATTGCTCGATCCATTCACGCCGATCACCGCGCAGCAGTTGACGGGGATGCGTACTTTGATCAAAGCAAAAGGCAAGTGTACCACCGATCATATCTCAATGGCAGGGCCTTGGCTGGAGTATCGTGGACATTTGGAGAATATTTCCAAAAATACTTTCATCAGTGCCATCAATTATTTTAACGGTGAAATGAACAAGGTCATCAATTATGTGACCGGAGAATATCATCCTGTTCCCGAATCTGCGATTGCTTACCGCAACAATGGGATTGGAACAGTGGTCTTTGGAGAAGAAAACTACGGCGAAGGCTCTTCGCGGGAGCACGCAGCGATGCAGCCGCGCTTCATCGGTGTGAAAGCGGTGATTGTAAAATCCTTTGCGCGCATTCACGAAACGAATCTGAAAAAGCAAGGTTTGTTGGGCTTGACCTTTGTAAATCCTGATGATTATGAAAAAATTCGCCAGGACGACACCATTGATATCGAAGGTTTTGATACGATGACGCCTGGTAAAAACTTGACCGTTGTGCTTCATCACGCCGATGGTACAGAAGATCGCTTTGAAGTAGCGCATACTTACAACGAACAGCAAATCGGCTGGGTACGTGCAGGCTCTGCTTTGAATAAGATTCGGGAAAGCTTGGCAGTGGGTTAGTTTAAAATTTTAGGTTTTAGGTTGTGATTTTCAACCTTCTCTCCTAAAAGAACAAAGCCTTTGTGAATAATTGCAAAGGCTTTTTCTGCTTTATTCTGATTGGAGAATATCCCAAAATTGTTTCATGTTGATAACTTTTAACTCTGGGAAAGGAATTGTTTTAAGGCGATTAAAATCTCGATCATTTGTAACAAGATAATGGACGTTTGCCGCAATAGCACAATCTACAAATTTATTATCATCCATATCAGGATAGACCAATTGCCATTGGAAAAAAACTTCCGCAAATTGAACATTATGCTTTAATAACATACTTCCGACGGTAAGTTCCGCGACTTCTTGATTAAATTGTACGGCGAGTTGTTCTTCGTATTCGAGCAAAATATCGGTCGTTAAGCAAAGTATATAAGCGCCAAGCTCAAATTGATCCATCACCAAACGAAAAGGAGAATGAGGAGAAATAGAGGCCAAAATAATATTGGTATCCAAAACCACTTTCAGCATATTATTCGCCTTTCACCCATTGATTTGCTGTTTCTTCGTTATATCCCTTTTCTTTCCAAACTTTCCCGGCTTCTTCTCGTGCTTTTTCCAATAAGAAACGAGCAATCATTTCCTTGATTTCCACAAGATATTCTTCAGGAATGTCCGCTGCGTAGAGCTTGAGTAGCTCCATCTGTAAGTTTGAAAACGGGGGGCGAATAGTAAATGCTGACATAAATAAGTTCTTTATTCAAAAATACAAACAATTTCTCAAAGGGTCAATTTTAGTTTTCTTTCTTGAAAGGCACAATAATGCTTTCAAAGGCTTTTTCTTTACAATAAAATAATATTGAGCTTCAAGGATTTGCGCTAATTTTAGTTCTAAATTAAAATCCTAAAAACGATGATTCGCAAAATCCACCTGGCGCTCAAAACCGCCAATATCCGCAATGCGGGTACCAACAGCAAGGCTGTACTCATTATTGGACAAGAGAATTGGGATCTCATCCAGCATACTTTCCAGGATGCAGAAGAACTTCAGGAAGGCAAATCGCATTTTCTTACTCTTGATGTAGCAGAAAGAAATTTACAGTTGGAATACAATTACGTCCGGCTGGGCATTCGTGGTGCCGATGCCTGGCTTCCAGAGTTCGCTTTTGTTTGGGTGGAAAAAGAACCTCAGTACGAAGGTGACCCTGTCATCCAACCCCTGGCGCTCAAGACCTATGCCAGCGAGACCCTGAGCGTCACTGAAAAAGAAGGTTTTCTCTCGATCCCGCTGAGCCGGGCTTATTACGGCGGCTTTTACAACAAAATTCAATTCTTTTTGATCATTATCAAAACAGGAGACAGCAAGTACGCCGGCACACAAAGCCCTGTATGGCTGACGATTCGCACCAAAAAGCAAGTGGTCGTGAATGTTCCGATTCATGGTGCGGATGCTACGCGTTATGGCGGCACATATATCGGCAATTTTGGTGTAGAGCCTTTTAGTTATGCGGATTTACAAAGCATCGAACTGGGAATTGACGGCGAAGACGCGTGGATGCCCGAGCAAGTAATGATTTTTGGTTATGAACAGCAGTACGCTGAGCAAAAGAGCATGATGCCGGTCGTTTATATTCCTGACTGGAAAGGCATGGGCTTGCCACAAATGAGTACCGACCCAAAGGAAGGTTCGACTTTAGTGAAATTATATCAAGCTTATTTATAAAACATTAATGCTTGTTTACAAGGAAAATATCAGCCTCTGCTTATCAGCGGGGGCTTTTTTGTACCAAAGAATTAGTTTTTCTATCTTTAAGTTCAAATTATAAAGGGATGAATCTCAAACCTGAATTTGCCTTGGAAGTATTCCGTCAGATGGCATTTATCACTGCGTTAATAGGTGGATTTTCTTTTTCTTTTATAGGCGTTTTATTATCTATCACAGATCGAAGGCGCGTAATTACTGGGACGATTATTATAGCGATGCTGGCGGCAGCAGGAATGATCGTCTGTACGCTTGGCTGGACAATGAGTATATCTTTCACACACCAGCTGACAGCTATTGAAAATGCTGAAATCCCACTATTTTTAAAACGCTTACACAGGGTTCTATCCTTAACTTTCATCGCATCTATCTTATTATTCCTGGTTAGCTTGGGTCTGAGTGGCTGGATTCGTTCAAGAACACTTGGTATTGCATCGAGTATTATTTCCGCGGGCGCTATTTTGACAGTATTATGGATTCTTTCTTATTTTGTTAAGTAGTCGAGCAGTTTTATAGTCCACAGTCGATAGTCTTATTTAATTGAAAATCAGGTTTTTACTAAAAATTTGTTATAAATTAAATATGCTCCATTACTTAAGTAATTTAATTAAAATAAATATCATGAAAAGAATCTTTTTATTATTAATCATAATAATTTTTGCGCAAATTTTAACCGCACAACCAGAGGCTCGTAAATACAAATTCATCGCACAAATCGAAAAGGAATTAAAAGAACAAAAGTTAATGCCAATACGCGCAGCGTGGGAATATTCTTATATCGGTGAGTACTGGCACACGATTGAAATGGATGATCTCGATATTCAAGTCAGACAAGAATCGTATTTAGAACAAGAAAATTTGTCCCTTGAGGAATTGAAAGCTTTTGAACAATACAAACCCGAATCGGCTTTACACTATATTGCTCAACGCGCTCAAAATGAGCAAATTATCATCTTAAACGAAGCACATCCAAAACCATTACATCGCGTATTTGCGGAGCAATTGTTGGACAGTTTGTATGCTGCGGGTTTTCGATACCTGGGCTTGGAGGCGTTGCAAATGAGCTTTTCGGATACCACCAGAATCATTGAAATGGATACATTTTTAAATAAAAGAGGTTATCCTTACAGTTCGCCGATTACCGGCACTTACACTTGCGAACCCCAGTTTGGAAATTTGATCAGAACCGCAATTCAAAAGGGTTTTCATGTATTTGGCTACGAAGCAATGGGATTTCAAAGAAAGCAAATGTCAAGGGATTCTGCCCAAGCTTTAAATGTGCAGCGAATTTTACTAAATAATCCGAAAGCAAAAATCTTGCTTTTCTGCGGCTATTCTCATTTGCTAGAGCAACCTCAGCCTTGCCCCAAGGATAATCCTGATTGTAAACAACTGCTTTGGATGGCTTATCATTTGAAAAACCTTACAGGTATTGATCCGTTCACCATCAATCAAGATATACTTACGGAACGCTTGGCGACATCCGAAAGCCCTTACTTTAAAATCATAAATGCCGATCAACCCAGCGTTTTTATAAATAAAAATGGAAAAGTCTTTAATGGACTCGAAAATCTTGATTTGTATGATATATTAATTTATCATCCTCGTACAAAATATATCAAAGGCCGCCCGGATTGGCTATTGCGTAATGGAAAATTTAAATATTATCAACTAAATAAATCAGAAATAACTATTAATTGCCCTTGTCAGGTGCGCGCTTATGATGCACATGAATCAGAAGCCGCTACGCCGATCGATATGATGGAATGGCGTACTAAAGATGAGGAAAAAGCTTTAGTGCTACCACCCGGAAAGTATAATATAGTGATTGAAAATATAGCCAGAGAACTACAACGCTTGAAAATTGAAGTGAAATAACTATATTAACCGCTGATTCACAATCCATTCAATCAAACACAAAAACGAAAACCTATGTGGAAAGAATTTAAAGAATTCATTATGCGCGGCAATCTGCTCGATCTGGCGGTTGCCGTCATTATTGCAGGCGCTTTTGGCACGGTTGTTTCTTCTTTTACCAATGATGTCGTGATGCCGCCACTCGGGCTGGCCTTGGGCGGCGTGGATTTCGGCGACCTGGCGCTCACACTCAAGGATGCTCAGCTCAATGCCGATGGCTCGGTAGCAGCAGAAGCCGTTCAGCTTCGTTATGGCGCTTTCATTCAGACGATTATTGATTTCTTGATTATTGCATTCGTCATCTTTATGATAGTGAAAGGGTATAACAAAATGCAGGAAATGCGCAAGAAAGAAGAAGTAGCGCCTGCAGCACCTGCCGGCCCAAGCGCAGAGGAACTTTTAGCCGAGATCCGCGATTTACTGAAAAAGCAGTAAACAAAGAGTTACGGACAGAATTTTAAATTTGTAAACATATCAAGTGAAAGAGGACAGGAAGAAAAAGAAATCCATTACGATCAAGAAGCCGCCCATACTCTTCGAGCAAACGCAGGCGATTATTCAGGAACTGAAGCAGAATTTGGAGGGCGATTTTTTGGTGTATTGGACGTCCGATAATAGTCATATCGTAGAGGAAGATGTGATTCCTATTTTCAAATTATTAAAAGAGCGCAATCACGCAGAACGCCTGTATCTTTTCTTAAAAAGCAATGGTGGCTCTGGTCAGGGTGCCCTGCGCATCATCAATTTATTGCGGCAATATTATCAAGAGATCGTTGCCCTGATTCCATTGGACTGTGCCTCTGCGGCCACCATGCTTGCCCTCGGCGCCGATGTCATTCACATGGGCCCTTTGGCTTATCTCTCTGCGATTGATACTTCGATCACGCATGATTTGTCGCCCATCGATAAAGACAATGACCGCGTGAGCGTGAGCCAAAACGAACTGGATCGGGTCATCCGCTTGTGGGAACAGAGCAAGCAGTCCAATGATTCCAACCCTTATGATAAGCTTTACCAATATATCCATCCGCTGGTATTTGGTTCGGTGGATCGCGCGAGCTCGCTCTCCATCAAACTGACCACCGAGATTCTCTCCTATCACATGGACGATCTCGAAGCGGCTGATAAGATTAGCCATCATCTCAATTCGGCTTACCCTTCGCATGGCTACCCGATTACTTTTCGGGAGGCGCAGCGCATCGGTTTGAAAGTGCAACCATTAGATAATGATGTCAATAACCATTTGTTACGACTCAATGCATCGTATTCTGAAATGGCTCAACGCGCCTACAGCGACTATGACGAATCCAATTATCACGATAACGAAATCCTTAAAATCCTGGAAATAGAAGGTGAGCAGTTGTACTACCAAAAAGACAAGGATATGCACTACCGCGCGGAGGAACGCCGTTGGGTTTCGACCAATGATGAAAGCTCCTGGCGTACCATTGCCATGGTAGATGGCAAACGTGTATCGGGGCAATTCTTTATCAATTAAAAACCGAAAGCTGCCGTTTATAAACGCTCCAATGAATTTGCAATAAGCCTATCTCCTCCAGCAATTCGGGCTGAGATTTGCTCTTTATTACTGCTGACATTTCACTTATGGCAGCTTGTAGCTACTTTACGGCACGTTGCTTCTGCTTTATGGAAGAATATTTCTACTTTATGGTATATTGCTTTTACTTTATGCCTAATTCATCTTACTTTATGACAGGATGCTTCTACTTTATATTATAGTTTTCTTGCTTTATGATGTATTGATTTTACTTTATAAGGCAATGCTCTAATCTTATAGCATATTACTTCTACTTTATGCAATTTTATTTTTACGCAATAATAGGTTATCCTCACGTAGAATAAAGCGGAAGCAAGGGCATTTTCAAAAGCTTGCGTTTATTAAAATCTTCATCGACGATTAAAAGAGAAATGACCTTTCCAAATTATTAATGCCTTATAAAATAGTCTTAGCTTTGCCTTCCTATTTTAGGAGTGTATGAATTCAATGCTTCTTAAACGCCTTCAATATATCGAAACACTGGCGAAAGGCTCGCGCTGGCAACGCCTTTGGCATAATCCTTCACGCTATTTGCCGGTGTTGCTGCACCAAAAACTGATATATCCTTTTACAAAAAGAGAATGGCGAACTATAGCAACCACTTTTTTTGATGTCAATATGATGGTCGCTCTGCCTTCGGCGTCTGAATTGGTGCTGCTGGGGGCAAAAGTACATGATTCAGAGCTTCGACTGACACGATTTATGCTTCAATATTTGAAGCCCGACAATATAGTAGCAGATATTGGGGCACATTTTGGGTTTTATACTTTGTTGGCAGCGTATTTGGTGGGTGATCGAGGAAAAGTATTGGCTTTTGAAGCTTCACCAAAGGTTTTTGAAGTATTAGAAGAAAATGTACGCGCTTTTCCACAGATCGAAGCAAAGCATAATGCCGTGAGCGATGCAACGGGTATGATTTCTTTTTATGAATTCCCAACCTATTATTCAGAATATAATACACTTTCGCCGCAGCAATTCGAGCAAAGCGACTGGTTTCACAAAATTCCTCATCAAAGGGTAGAAGTGCCAGCGATATGCCTCGATGATTTTTTAATCGAAAAGTCAGTCGCACCAGATTTTATCAAAATAGACGTGGAAGGTGCGGAATATCAAGTAATCAAAGGCATTGCGCAATTTCTACAAAACGATGCCCCAATCATCGCAATGGAATTCCTCGCCATGAAGCGCGGCAATGAAGCGCATCAACAAGCATTGGATATGTTAAGAAGCCTCGGATATCGTTCATTTTATATCGATTCGACAGGAAACCTGCAAGATTGCAAAGATGTGGAAGCTTATCTTGTTGCACAAGGGCTTGATTCTGATAATCTTGTTTTTGTCAAATAATCATTGCCTTTTTCATATCTCTTTGTTCAAGTTTTCGGGCAATAAAACTCACATTAGTCGAAGAAAACGATTCATTCGTCGAGCAAAACCAGCCATTGGGGTCTAAATCCCCCAAAGTGGGGGAAACGCCACTATTCCTAAGGGCTTAATTTTGAACCATATCCATTTGGAATTACAATCACCAATTTTAATCACCCGACATTTTTAAATAGCGAACTGGAATATTGGAGTATTGACTCGACAAACTTGCTCACTACTCCATAAGTCCAGTACTCCTTTGCTCCAACAAAATGCCCGACGCATGAAAAAATCAACCTTTACGTTCGTCTTTGTATTGCTAATCACGCAATTATTCGCTCAAAACGCTGCCAATTTTAAAATTTCAGGTCGTGTTCTATATGAAAACCAGGGTCCGGTAGAGTTTGCAAACATTATTCTCAAGCAAGCTGCGGATTCGCTTTTGATCAAAGGCAGTATCACCGATGCTTCCGGCCATTTTGAAATCGAAAGCGTGGAAGCAGGTACTTATTTTGTGCAAGTCTCATTGGTAGGCTTTGGACAACTGAGCACAGAGCCTTTCAATTTGAATGACGCCAATCCCGCAGTAAAATTGGGCGATCTGACGATTGCGCCCGAAGCGAAAACCCTGGATCAAGTGACCGTGCGTGCTCAGAAACCTTTTATTGAAAGGCAATTGGACAAACTTATTGTCAATGTGGAAAATAGTATTGTAAGCGCCGGTGCATCTGCATTGGAAGTGCTGCAACGCTCGCCAGGTGTAATGGTGGATCAAAACGACAATATCAGTCTACGGGGCAGGCAGGGCGTTATTATTATGATTGACGGAAAGCCTTCGCAATTGACGAGTGCTGACTTAGCGAATATGCTGCGTGGCATGGCTTCTTCTAATATTGAAAAAATTGAAATCATCACCAATCCCTCCGCAAAATATGATGCCGCCGGTAATTCTGGCATTATTAATATCCTGATGAAAAAAGACCAACGCATTGGCACGAATGGCAACTTCAACGCCAGCTTGGGTTACAACGATTATTGGCGTACGAATACAGGCTTAAGCTTAAATTACCGCAATCGGAAATGGAATTTGTTTGGCAATTACAGCTATGCGAATACAGTTGGCTATAATAATTTGATTTTGACGCGAAAGTTTAGAGAAGAAGGCGAAGTGGCGGCAATTTTTAATCAGGATAATTATGTAAAATTTCCATTTAGTAATCATGTAGCGCGCGTCGGTGCAGACTTTTCACCAAGTAAAAATACTACGATTGGTATCATCGCAAATGGTATAATCAATGGCTTTAACCCCAAAGGCGACAGCGAAACCATTATGCTGGATGGCAACGAGCAGCGCACGGGCAGCTTCACTACCAAAAATCGTTCACAAGATCAATGGAATAATTATTCTTTGAATGCGAATATTCGCCAAGTCTTTGATTCCTTGGGCCGAGAGTTAACTGCTGATGTTGATTATGCGCGTTATAGCAATGAAACCGATCAGAATTTCCTCACCGAGAACTTCACACCGGAAGGGATTTTGATGGATCAGAGTATTTTTATTGGCGATGTAAATGGCTATTTGAATATTTACTCGGCAAAAGTAGATTATGTCCATCCAATCAACAAAAAAATGAAGATTGAAGCAGGCGCGAAGTCTAGTTTAGTAAAAACCGACAACGATTTGCAATATTTTGATCGCATCAATGGAGCGGATGTGTACAATCCTGAATGGAGTAATCAATTTATTTATGAAGAGAATATTAATGCAGGATACCTGAATTATCGTCAGGAATTCAATAAAGAATGGAGTATGCAGCTTGGTTTGCGCGGCGAGCAGACCATTGCTGATGGCTTGCAAGTGACCACCGATTCTTCGTTCAATCGAAATTATTTTCAGTTTTTCCCCAGCGTTTTTGTGCAATGGAGTCCTTCGGAGAAGCATAGTTTCAATTATTCGATGAGTCGCCGCATTGATCGCCCCAGCTACCGCCAGTTGAATCCGTTCCGAGGCTTTGTGGATCGTACCACTTATGGCGAAGGCAATCCTTTCTTGTTACCACAATTGACCTATTCGTTTGAGTTGTCGCATACTTTTTTGCAGCGTTTCACCACCACATTCAATTATAGTATCACCGATGATGTAATTACGCAAGTTTTTTTACAAGATGACGAACGGCGCATTATGGTGCAATCCATTGCCAATATTGCAGAATTGGAGTATTTTGGCTTGAGTTTAAGCGCTACTTTCAATCCTGTAAAATGGTGGAACAATCGCACCGAATTGAATGGTTTTCACTCGCGTTACACGGGCGTGGTTGCTAATACGCAATTAGATAATGCGCTACCGACGTTTTTTGTCAATAGTATCAATCGACTTACATTGCCCAAAGGTTATTCCGGGGAGGTCACTTTTTTCTATCATAACAAATCCGTTTATGGGATTACTACGATTCAACCAATGTGGCAGCTTTCAGTAGGTTTACAAAAGAATATTTTGAAAGACAAAGGCACGATTCGCCTGAATGTGAACGATATATTCTGGAAGGGTTATCCGCGCGGCGTTACTAAATTTGCAAATATTGATGAAGTGTGGACTGCTCGTCGCCCAACACGCATGGCTACTTTGGCTTTCACTTATCGCTTTGGCAAAACAACGGTTGCGCCTTCGCGTCGTCGGGCAGGCGGTGCCGAAGAGGAAAAACAAAGGGCGGGGAATAATGGATAATGGGAGACGAGGGGACTTGGGGACAAGGAGACTCGGAGGCAAGGAGACTTGGAGATGAGGGGTTTTTTGATTATTTTAAGATATATAATCTGTTGATTATTATGAAAATCGCTAGAATTGGTTTGTTATGCTGCTTTTTGGTAAATGGCTTGCTGGCGCAAGACCTGCATACTGCTATCGACCATTATCTCGATTCTTTGTACAAAGCCAGCAACTTTTCAGGAGTAAGTCTGGCAGTGATTCTGCCGAATGGGGAAGCAATTGCTAGCGCCAAAGGTAAAGCCGATTTAGAAAGCAATCAATCCTTGAATTCCAGGCATTTTCTGCTGGCGGGTAGTATCGGTAAAACGATTGTGGCAGCTACCGCACTCAAATTGGTAGAACAAGGCAAGTTAAAACTCGATGAACCGATCAGCACTTATCTGGGCAAAGAAATTTGGTTTGACAGCATCCCGAATGCGCGTTCGATCACGGTGCGAATGTTGATGAATCACACTTCTGGCATACCAGAACACGTTCATAATGAGGCATTTTTGAAGCGCACTGCGCAAGAACCCGATAAAATCTGGACGCCATTGGAGTGTATTCGCTACATATTTGGAAAAGGATTATTCGAGGCTGGTAAGGATTGGGGCTACGCTGATACCAATTATATTATCCTCGGCATGATTATGGAAAAAATTACCGGCAAGCAATATTATGATTTGGCGAATGAATTGATTTTGAAGCCTTCAGGTTTGAAAAATATTATTCAATCGGATCGGCGTGAATTGAAAGGTGTTGCGATAGGTTATTCCCAACCAGGAAGCCCTTTCCTGATCGAAGGCCCGATAATAAAAGATGGAAAATTTGTCATCAATCCGCAATTGGAATGGACGGGCGGTGGCTATGCTACCACGCCGACCGATCTGGCGCGTTGGGCAAAATATTTATATGAAGGTAATGCTTTTAATAAAGAAATGCTGGATATGATGTTGCAAGGCGTCCCTTCCAAGCTTGGGAAAAACCTCTATGGATTAGGTGTTATCATCGGTGAAAGCAAGTACGGTAAAACTTATGGGCATTCCGGGTGGTTTCCAGGTTATATTTCAGAGGTTCGATATTATCCGCAATATGAATTTTCTATTGCAATACAATTCAATACCGATGATGGCTCAAAAGTAAAGGGTTTTGGCAGGTTTTTGAATCCTATTTCTGATATAATAGTAAATGATTTGAAAAAATAACTTAATGAAGTCGTTTTTATTTATAATTTTTAGTTTTTCATTAATCATTCATATAAATGCGCAAACATACGCCATTCGCAATGTGAATGTCATTCCTATGGATAGCGAGCGTGTATTGCCGGATCAAACCGTTATTGTGCAAAAAGGGAAAATCAGCGAAATAGGTGCCGCCTCGCAAACAAAAATCCCTCGTAATGCAACGGTAATTGATGGCAGTGGTAAATACCTCATGCCTGGCTTGATGGATATGCACATGCACTTTTTCACAGAGCAAGGCTTGGATGCAAAATTTTTGCCAGAAGAAGCCAAACTCCCTTTGACCAATGGCGTCACGACGGCTCGTGTAATGACTGGCGATTCGCTTTATCTGGATTTGAAAAAGAAAATTGCAAAAGGTGAGGTCGCAGGGCCGGAATTATTCGTGGCAAGTCCACAATTAGTAGGGAAGTGGGGATTTTCAGGTCCATTCTTTGGGCAAGTCGTCAAAAGCAGAGAAGACGCGGCAAATGCGGTGCGCCGATTCAAAAAAGAAGGATATGATGAAATTAAGATCACCTTTTTCGTGTATCCTGAGCAATATGAAGCGATTGTACAAACAGCGAAAGAAGTGGGTCTTAAAGTTACCGGACACGTTGGGCCCGACGTAGGCTTAAATAGTTCGCTTGCCGCAAAACAACAAAACGAACACATGGATGAATTTCTGGAGCAATTGCTGCCGGATACTGCTTTGGCAAAGATAAGTGTTTCGGGCACTAATATCTGGAATCGGCAAAAAGCATGGCCAACCGTGGATTACCTGGAGGAAAACAAAATTAAAGCTTTGGTACAAAAGGTAAAAGAGGCTGGCATCGCGGTTTCGCCGACAAGCCATTTTTTACATTCCTCCTTTAGCATCGGTCAAAGTGAAGAGCAAATTAGACAATTACCTGATTTTCAATATATTCCACAGTCGTTCTATAAAGCGCGATTTGATACGCGCAATTTTTACTGGCAAAATGCACCCACCGAACCTCGGCGTAATCGCTTTCAGAAGTTGCGCAATCAAATTACCAAAGCTTTATACGAAGCTGGCGTTCCTTTGCTTTGCGGCTCTGATTCACCGGAGTGGTTTATTGTGCAAGGTTTTTCGGTGCATTATGAGCTGGAAGCCTTGACCCTCGCGGGTTTGTCGCCTTACGCTGCTTTGCAGACAGCTACGGTGAATACTGCCAATTATCTTGGAATTTCGAATCGAAAAGGTACTATTTCGGTAGGAAAGGAGGCGGATATGGTTTTGTTGAATGCCAATCCATTAGAGAATATTCAGCATACCCGATCCATTTCGGGAGTCTTTTGTAAAGAAAAATTTTATGATCGTACCACGCTGGATACGATGCTGGAAGAAGCAAAAATACTTGGCAAACAATAGGTGTGCTTCAATAGTTAAGCGTTTTTTCATACTAATTCAATTTGAGGACGAGCCGATGCCTTTCGGGGTGTCGGCTTTGTTTTTGTTAAAGTTTGGCAGGCTATTATTCAATGACTTATTTTTGTATGCAAAACCTCAAAATCTATGAATGCAGTAGTTCGCACGCTTGTTTACTCTGCTCTTATTGCACTTATTCCTATTTTTTCTTATGCTCAAGACCTTGTACTTAGCCATACTATCAAACTCAAATCAGGATTGACCGATAACCGCGAGGCTTATCCTATTATCAATGAAGCAACCGGCAAGGTTTGCCTTGTGCTGATGGATAAATCCAGCGTCACAGCGATGCTTTTAAACAAGGATATGCAGGTCGAAAAAGAACTCAGTGAGCCAATTCCAGTGGGTTCTACCAAGAATAATCTAAGCAATCCTGTCGGCAATTTTTGCGATGGCAATTCTTTTTTCTTGGTAGGCGAGAAAGGCTACAAAAGTGATCTACATTATGAATTTTTACAAATTGACTTTGAAAAGGCGCAAATTACTTTCCACGAGCGCTGGAAAATGGAGATAAGCCCAGAAGAAACAATCCTTTCCACTTTTTCGCAAAAAGGGAAATTTTATACAATTACGATTTTCAAGAAGTTTCCAACCCTTCGAGTGTACGAAATTTCCAAGATGGGTGGCCCGAAAATCACAGCGATTGAGTTGCCGGAAGATATTGCTTTGTCCAGCAAACACAAGGATTTGATTAAATATTTGCGAAAAGAAGTGAACAGCTTTGAAATGATTCCTCAAGATGCTTCGGCTGGCTCATTGGCGGTCACTGTAAAACGACATAAATTATATCCTCAAGCAGGAGAGTGGTTCTTGAGTATTGATAAAGTTGGGGGCGCTACGCATTTACTAAATATTAATCTTGATAATAATCGTTTCGATTATTCCAAAATTGACTACCCAAATGTGAAATGTACTGCTTCAACGGATGCAAGCTTTCCGGCGAATGATGGCAACTCTTTTTTATTTAAAAATCAGTTATTTCAGATCAATATATGCAGTGCCGAAGCTCAAATAAAAATATCGGACGTGAATTCTAAAGAAATTATTAAAACTTACGGATTTACCCGACGGGATTCTATTACATTTAAAAATGGCCCGATTGCATTTAAAAAAGAGCGTAGCAATAGAGATAACAAGGAAACCGAGTTAAAAACAAGTTCCGATTTGCTGTCTAAAATGTTAGAATATAATGTCGCCATTGCCGCTCGCCAAAATAAAGAAGCGCAACTCGAAATGATTGTAGGTGCTTATTATCTTTATGTACCAAGTAGCGGCGGCGCGCCCGTATTTATGCCTGGTACACCGGGTATTTCTACACCTTATGGCAACGTGCCCGGCACGGCAGGGAGTTGGCGATTTAATCCTACCTATGGCTCTGTAAAATCTACCGGATTGGCGCGTATCGTTTCTTTCAAAAGCATTTTGAAACAAGATAATTTAGAGCATTTGCCTGTTGAACCTACAACGGATATTTACGACGATCTTCAGAATGATATCGAAATAAAGTTTGAAGATAAAGAATTTCGTGCCGAAACGGTCTTTTGGTTTAATAATGCTTTTTATTTTGGTGTGTATAATAAAGATAATGAGCAATATGCGCTTTATAGATATGGCGAATAAAAAACCGGAAAAGACGAGGGTCTAATCCGGTTTGAAATTGCTAATCAAACACTTAAAGTAAGAAGCAGATATAGCTGCTCTGATGATATAGACAGATGGGAATGCTAAAGGCGTTGGCGTTTTTTCAAATTTATTTTATAAAACAGCTATGATATGAACGCGCAAGCCGCCAATTAAGCAAATGCGCTCCTGCAACAGTTATACCTCCAAACACTGCCAGCCATGGCTCCCATTGATGTGCTACAAATCGGCTCAAAATGAGCAGGACAAAGCCCAATGCAACTACTTTGATCGCGGCCATTCGCCGATGCTGTAGTAAAAAACTCTTGATAAGTGACCATGTGGCAACGACGGCACTCGTGCCAATAAAAACAATTTCCAACCAAGGATGGGATAGCCATGTCAAACTACCTATCGCTCCGAAGGTAACCAGCAGTGGTACTGCCATACAGTGCAAGGCGCATAGCGTTGAAGCCCAAAAGCCCACAAAATCTAAGTGAAGGCTAAAAAAATCTTTCTTCATAAATGCAACATTGTTGCAAAGATAAAATAATCACAAAAAAAACGGAACTTTTTTCCGTTAAATTTTATAATTCCCTTTGCTTTATAGATGAAGTTAGGTCTATAGGATTTATTGAACCCCATAGACCCTATTGCTCATTTAATGCGTAATATATTACACTTTTGAATTCTGTATCTTATTGATAATCAGCGCTGCTTTGAGCATAAAGTCGTCATGGTGCTCGTGGTATTCATTATACACCATCATTAACCTTGCTGCGTCATAAGAGGCCGATTTGGGCGTGATTTGCCGTGCTGCGATTGGGTGCAGCCAATATTCCAGATTGTTGGAACGCAAATAAGAACTATCCATCTCAAAATTGATGACTACGGCCAACTTATTCAACGAAAACAGGTATTCCGTTTCCTTGTTGAGGTCTTTTTGCAAATCAACGATGTTGTAGCGTTCAAAATTGACACCTGCCTTTTCACAAAGGAAAATATCCCTGCGTCCATCGAAAACGATGATGTCCCGGAAGCGATATTTCTTCAGGTTTTTCATCAAAAAGTTCTTGATGGGCATTCGAGTAGGTAGCAGGTTTTTGAGTGCAAACCGGATTTGGTGTTCGTCCAACCGAAAGTCTTCTTGAAATGGCTTCTTGCGACGCGTACGAAGGTTTATCACTTCTTTTCCGCGACCGGTAGTATGTCCTAATTCATTGACTTTGGCGAATACATTCACCACGTCCACATTGGCATTATTGACCCAGCTCTCTAAAAAAATTCGGTTGGTTTCCTTTTCAAATATCAGCAGAGAAATTTCACTGATTGCGTAAAAATTGGGGAAGCCTCCGTAAATGTTGCCATACTTTAATTCTAAAAAAGCAATGTTAGTGTTCACGGTTCTGAGCGTTAGTTTTGGGTTAAAAATTGGTTTTGTTGGTCTGTCTTAAATGTGTAAAACAGTGCTTCAACTGCAAGTTATGTATAAATTTAAAACAGGGAAAACCTAACATACAAATTTCTATCAATAAATATTTCACATTTTTATCAAAAAGCAAGCTTTTTACATTAAAAATCAGATAAAAAGCTGCCATTCTGGTAAATTTTCTCGTCGTCTGCATAAATTTCTCCGCCGTTGCGCATTTCGGCGATCATATCCCAATGAACGGTAGATTGATTTTTGCCGCCCGTTTGTAAATACGATTGCCCAACTGCCATGTGTATCGTGCCGCCTATTTTTTCATCAAAGAGGATGTTCTTCGTAAATCGGTCAATGCTGTAATTTGTTCCAATCGCTGCTTCTCCAAAGCGCCGCGCACCTTCCAGCGCAAATACATGATCGAGTAATTCCTTGCCACGTCGAGCTTCCCAGCGATCCACATATCCATCTTTCACCCAAAGCGTAACGTCCTCCACTTCATGCCCCATGTACAACGCAGGAAATGAAAATCGCACCACACCATTCACCGAATCCTCCACCGGTGAAGTATAGACTTCGCCCGAAGGCATATTGGTTTGCCCGTCAGAATTAATCCAGGTACGCCCTTTCGTAGAAAATGTAATGTCAATTCCGTCGCCTTTGTAACGTATTTTCTCTTTCTTATTCAAAAAATCGACAATTCCTTGCTGTTGGCGTCGCACTTGCAACCAACTTTCTATTGGATTTTCTTCAAAAAGCTTACAAGCATTATATACAAAATCCTCATATTCTTCCAAGGACATTCCCGCTTCCTGCGCACTTGCCTGCGTTGGGAACTGGCATAAATTGCGCTTCAAATCCTTTGTTGCTGTACGTTCAAAATATATTTTGTTCACTTCTTTGAAAGCTTCTTGCCGGATGCCCGACTTTTCGGCATCTGCATTCTGCATTTCACGCAGATTAAAAGGAGCACGAATGTACAAATAGGCCTCGAAACTTTCTATGGCTTGTTTATAAAAAGGTGAAACATATTTCAACTGTTCTCCATTAGTTTCCTCCAGAAAGATGCGATTTTGTTCTCGAAATTCAAAATCAACTTCTACAATTCCACCAGCATTCACCGCACTGCGAAAAACTTCCCGCACCAATGGCTCCGCCAGCGTCGTTGTGCGAATGTACAATTTATCGTTTTCCTGAATATTTAAACAGTAGTGCACCAATAAGTTCGCATATTTTTTCAATATATTGTCCATCTTCTCCTATTTCATTGTACCATTGTCTCCTGATAACAAATAACCATTCTCCAAGCCTTTATCACGTCCATTGTTTCACTTGATACGGGTAACGAATTTTATATTGTTCTTTTACCATTCTAATCATTTTCTCCCGCAAGGCTTCAATATTTTCTTTGCTTAATGCTGATATAAAGATATTATCATGTCCAAAAAGATGCTTCAAGCTGCCACGCAAACCTTCTTCAATTTCTTCCTTTGCTTCTTGATCAATAAATGGGTCATAATATTTTTTACGATACAAATCAATTTTATTAAATACTAATAAAGTCGGCTTATCCAAAGCTTTTAATTCATTCAATGTATTATTCACGGTGCGAATTTGCTCTTCGTGCTGCGGATGCGCAATGTCCACAACGTGTAATAAAATATCGCTTTCACGTACTTCGTCCAATGTTGATTTAAAACTTTCAATCAAATGATGCGGCAATTTGCGAATAAAACCAACCGTATCCGACAAAAGAAAAGGAATACCATCAAAAACGACTTTGCGAACGGTCGTATCGAGTGTAGCAAAAAGCTTGTCTTCCGCGAAGACCTCTGATTTGCTCAATAAATTCATCAACGTGGACTTGCCAACATTGGTATATCCTACGAGTGAAACGCGAATAAGTTCACCGCGATTCTTACTCTGCGTAATGTTTTGCTGGTCAATCTTTTGCAACTTTTCTTTAAGCAAAGAAATTTTATCGCGCACAATACGACGATCGGTTTCGATTTCTTTTTCACCAGGGCCGCGCATCCCAATACCACCGCGCTGGCGCTCTAAGTGTGTCCACAAACCGCGCAATCTGGGCAGTAAATATTGCATTTGGGCGAGTTCTACTTGCGTTTTGGCTTGTGCGGTCTGCGCACGCGAAGCAAAAATATCAAGGATAAGGCTACTGCGGTCAATGATTTTTACTTTGAGGAATTCTTCGAGGTTGTTGGTTTGCTTACCGCTCAGGTCATCATCAAAAATGACCATATTTATATCCTCGTGTTTATCAAGGTATTCCCCAATTTCTTCCATTTTCCCTTTACCTATAAAGGTACGCGTATCGGGGTGTGGCAGTTTTTGAATAAAACGCTTAACGCTCTGTGCGCCAGCGGTTAGCGCCAGAAACTCCAGCTCATCTAAATACTCATTCACCAGGGCTTCCGTTTGGTCTTTACACACCAAGCCAACCAACACAGCTCTCTCCTGAAGTATTTTGAGCCCCTTTTTGCCAATCTCCCCTACGTTCCATCCATTCTTCATGGGTGCAATTTGTATTTCGTTTATTTACTTATAAACAGTCGCTTTATTTTAACAGTTTCCTGAATGGTAATTTATTTATCAGTTTTACAAGGTTACAAGCCGCGAGTTTCAAACAACAAGACAATGCGGCATTCTC
>JANRME010000255.1:0-5049 GCA_033761835.1 Saprospiraceae bacterium | reverse complement strand
GAGGAGCAGCTAAAGGAAATCCGAGCCTTGCTGGCAAATTATTTTGCTGAAAAAGCGACCACTGAAATGGATCAGCTCTGGGAAGAACGCGGTTGGTCGGCTGAAACAATGCAAGAATGGGCGAATGAGCATATGAGAACGCCTTATGAACAATAGTATGCGTATTGTAATGGACACTAATGCTCTTTTGATTGCCATTCCAAAACATTCTCCCTATCGCCCTATTTTTGATGCCTTGCTCGCAGGCTCTTTCAAAATGATCATTAGCAATGATATTCTATCCGAATACGAAGAAATTATTGCACAAAAAGCGAATAGCAGCATAGCAAATAATATCCTAGAGCTTTTGAAGTCTTTAGACAATGTTGAATTTCAGCAGATTTATTACAAATGGAATCTGATTGAACAGGATAAAGATGACAACAAATTTGTTGATTGCGCTGTCGCTGCTAATGCTGATTTTCTCGTTACAAATGATAAACATTTTAATATCCTCCAGTCAATTGATTTTCCTCCTGTTAAAGTCCTTAGCATCGATGCTTTTCTTGAAATGATTCAAAAATAGTAAGAATCATTCTTGTTATTTTGAGTTGAAAAATCTCATGCTTTTTCCATCCAAATCGCTATCTTTGTAGCAGGAAGCTTCGATTGACTGATCCCACCTTTTGCAAACCGCCGCTGCGCTTGGGCGCAAGTTATCTGTTTTTTTGTAATTTGTTTTCACAAAGAGCTATTACCATGTATCAACGCTATCAAACATTTATTCTGGGGCTATTATTTCTTATGATTGGGTTTTCGGCAAAGGCGCAAATCAGTAGCGGGGGCACGCCGCTCACGCTCACGCCTGCATTTCAGGCGCAGTACGATCTCGGGCCGGCGAAGACGGTCACCCTGCGCGATTTCGATCATAAAAAGGCAATCCAGGAAGACCGCGAGCGGCCTGGCGAGCGCGTCGCTGCACCGATTCAGGTGGATTTGGGCTTTGAGAATGCGGGCGAGTGGTGGGAACTGCCCAATGGCGACCGTATCTGGCGTTTGCGTATTCGCTCACAGGAGGCGCAGGGCTTGCTATTCCTGTATGATCGCTTCTATTTGCCGCCCGGGGCTTCGTTTTTTGTGTATAATGAGGATGGCAGCCAGGTGCATGGTGCTTACACTTTCGAGAGCAATACCCCGAATTATACTTTTATGACGGGCTTCATCAAAGGAGAGACCGCGATTTTGGAGTATTTTGAACCGAAAGCGGTGCAAGGGCAAGGTGCGTTGCATATTTTCCGGGTGGATCATGCTTATAAAAAGACCGAGCTTCAGGAGAAGGATGTGCAAGACATCAATGGCTTTGGGGATGCGGCGGCTTGTAATAAGAATATTAATTGCTCGGAGGGTACGAATTGGCAGCAGCAGAAGCGCGGTGTCGTTCGCATTATCGTGGTAGTGCAGGAAGGCACGGGCTTTTGCTCTGGGAATTTGATCAATAATACTGCTTTGGACGAGAAGCCTTATATTTTGAGCGCTTTCCACTGTCAGGACGGCTTCACGCCGATGTACGATTTCTGGCGCTACGATTTTAATTATGAATCACCGAATTGCAGTAATCCTTCGGCAGAGCCTGCTTTTCAGTCGGTATTGGGTAGCACCTTGCGTGCCAGTCGGCAGCAGAATGATTTTTTGCTACTGGAATTATCCAGCGCAATTCCGGCGGCTTACAATGTATTTTTTAATGGTTGGGATCGAAAGACGGCTTCTCCACAAAGCTCCGTCAGCATTCATCATCCGAAAGGTGATATTAAGAAAATCGCTGTTGAAAATCAGGTTGCTTCGATTCATCCCAATAATTTTGTCTGGACGAATGCAATGGGGGAGACGGTTTCGACAAGTCCGCCCAGTCACTTGTTTCGTGTGCAGTTTGATGCCAGCACGGTGGAAGCGGGTTCTTCCGGGGCGGCTTTGTTCGATCAAAACGGCAGGATTGTAGGGACTTTGCATGGCGGTACGGATTTGGGGGATTGCAGTAATTTGATTACCGCTTATTATGACCGTTTTACTTTAGCGTGGGAAGGCGGTGGTACGCCGGAGACGCGCCTGAAAGATTGGCTTGATCCTGACACAAATAATGTTACTTTGCTAAATGGACTGGAACAAGGTAGTGATGGCACGGGTGCTATCAGTGGCTTTGTGCGCGACGCCAAAGGCAACGGCGTATCGGGCGTGAGCCTCAACTTGGTTGGTGGCAGTAGCGCGACAACTGTTACCGACAGTACAGGGGCGTATAGCTTTAAAAACTTGGCTTTGGGTCAAAGTTATGGGGTATCGTTGAATAAAAATTATAATGCTCGTAATGGAATTGGTATTCTTGATATTTTGTTAATCAATCGCCATATTCTGGGAGTTGCAGCTTTAGATACGCCGCTCAAGCTGTTGGCTGCCGATGTCGATGATTCAGATGCCCTGAGTATTATTGATATTATCAGAATTCGTAAAATGACCCTGGGTATTGATGTGGAGTTTAGTGGTGTGCCAGCTTGGCGCTTCGTGCGTGACAATTATATTTTTAGCGATCCGGCTAACCCTTGGAAGGAATTTTTACCAACGGTTTTTCAAGTGCCTACTTTTAATAGCAGCGTGAGTAATTTGAATTTTATTGCTTATAAAATGGGGGATGTGGACGTGAGTGCGGATCCGAAGCAGTGAGGGGACTTGGTGACTTGGAGAATAGGAGACTTGGGGAGGACACTGATTATTATGATGCTGAACTTAAATATCATAATAATCAGCGTGCCATTTTATAAAATTATTTAGTTTGTCTTTAAAACCTTTATAGTATTACTTAATTCGCCATTTGCTTGAATACGAAGTAAATAAACGCCGCTATTCCATTCATTACCAATTGTAATATTTCCTTCATTTGTGGCAAGTGGAATGCGCTCTATGATTTGACCTATAGCATTGTAAACCAATAATATAGCGTCTTTTGTTTTACTATCCAAATGGTAACTTGCGGTTAATTCGGAGTGAAAAGGATTCGGATACGTTTGGATTTGTAATTGCTGAACTACAGGCTCTTCCGTCGGCGTAGTGTTACTTTCTTTGATTAAAAACGCATCTACAGCAGCTTTTACAATATGATTATCTGGTGGAATGTCAGAAGTTTCAAAAATAACGCTCATGTTTTCGGTCAATTCTATAAAATTACTCAAAACAAATTTTGATTGATCGCGCCATCCGCTCAGCGATTCGCTAATCGTTTCCAGGGTTACAACTCTTTGACCGTTGGAGATTTTTACTAATAATTTATCATTTGGTATATTATCACCACCATCATTAAAAAACCAGGTATAATAAGAAAGAATCGGATTATCATAATCGTTTAAATCCATCAGAGGCGATACTAATCGCACCTTGCCATTGTCCACGTCACTACTGCTTGCATTGCCACCTACATTGCCAGTTACATAACAAGATGCTCCAAGATCGTTATTAATATCCTGATTAGGAGAAGCTAATGTATTATTATAAAAAGTACCTTGTGGGATGCCCAATTCCCAGAAACCAGTTGTCGCCGTATCTTTCTGTGCTTGCCAGCCCTGATCAAAAATAAAATCATCCTGATACCCTTCGTCCAGAGCGATGGTAATGGATTTGTTATTATCAATAGTAAAAGCATTTATAGCTTTATGTAAATAACCCCATGCGCCGACTTTAATATCATATTGCCCATTATAAATACTACCTAATGAAAAATTGCCATTATTATCGGCGGTGGTTTCAAATTGATAATCAGCATTGGAAACAATGACTTTGGCCCCTGCAACCACAGTTCCCGAAGCGCTGCTCACGGCTTTGCCGGTCACGCTAAACGTGGACAAAGAGGACAACGCAACATTAAGGATAGTGACAACGCCATTTTGGAGCGTGACTTGTACGGTTTTGGATTGATAGCCTGCTTTTTCAACCAAGACATTGAATGTACCGGACTGAACTTGCCCGGTTTTATAATTCCCGACAATATCAGAAATAGCCTCGTTGGATTGACTTGATAAAATGCTGATATTTGCACCGGAAAGTGATTGCCCATTAATCGCATCTGTAATTTTACCTTCGAGGAAACAAGCCCTTTTTAATTCGGGTTTTATTACAAATAAACCATTTTCAATATCCGAAACCAAAATGTTGCCGGAAGGCAAAAAAGGATATAAGCCCCACGCGCCATGAAAACCAACTTGAGGAATGGAATAGGTATCCCAATTAGCGACTTCGATCAGATTGTCCGGACGAGATGCATCCACAATCACCCCACCGGCTGTGTAATAGGAAATTAATAAATAATCATTTTTGACATGAACATTATGTGGTATCGTGCCAGAATTTATAGTATAAGCAGGACGGAATTGATCCAATTCTTTAATATCATTTAAATTAGAAATATCATAAGCACCAATAGGGGCATTACTTTTTTCATCGGTGGTAAATATTACTTTGCTGTTGTCTGAGAGCCAGGTATTATGCGTAAAGCGGAAAAGCGTATTTTGAGAAGCTAAAAACGTTGGATTTGTTTTATTTACAATATCATAAATCCCAACCCTTCCAAGATAAAGTTCTGATGAGTACATTTTGTTATTACGTACATATACATCATGTGCATAAATATTTGGGCCTTTGCCAATAAAAGCAGGCGTCCCGGGTGTCGTGGCAACATCTACAAATAGCACACCGCCTCCATTGATATTACAACCTGCTAAATAACAAATCCCATTTTCATCAATGTATAAATTATGGCAAGTCGTCAGCGTCCTTTCATCGATGGTTGGTTTCCAATTAAAATAACTTACGTTGTCTGGTAAATCCGATAAATCAATCACGAGCAAACCCTCGTCACTGCCGGGCTCGTCTGCGGTTACATAAGCAAAATTGCCCCAGGTTTTCAGGTCGCGCCAGCGTGAAAAATCTCCAGGAATAAAAGCAACTTCTTCAGGACTTTGTGGATTCGCCAAACTGACAATAGAAACGCCAGTTTGTACGCCCACCAGAGCATATTCTGTGCCATCCGGC
>JANRME010000254.1:0-21767 GCA_033761835.1 Saprospiraceae bacterium | reverse complement strand
GTCCACTGAGTATTTCATAAGGTTGTTGTCGTTTCTTTTAATGGCAATACGCAAAAGTATTAATTCTGCGTCAGCTTACATAATACTGGCAATATTTTTGTGGCAATATCCCTAAATGTGACTCGAGAAACTATGCAGCGTCTTATTATTAGAACCTAAAATCAGCTTAAACCCTTCTGACCTTTCTTTTGTTATGAATTGCGTGTTTTTTTTTAATGTGATGTTATTAAACAACTTTTTTTAAACTTACACGCTTTTAATTTCCTAACCTTAAAACCTGATGACATTCAAAGCCCTAAGAACCCGCCTGCATTGAAATACTTTGGCGCGTTTTTTTTTGACAAAAAAGTTTACATTTTCTTAAAACTGCAAATAACAGTTGTTTTCTTTGAGAATTACTCCTAATATTGTTTGCAGGATTCAATGGCTAAGCATTTGACAGAAATCTGAATTATGAATAACGGAAAATTTTCACCGAAAGTAAAGCAAATCCTGAACAAAAGCCGAGAAGAAGCCATCCGATTGGGTCATGACTTTATCGGTACAGAGCATTTGCTGTTGGGCATTATGTCCGAAAAATCGAATCTGGCGGTGAAAGTACTGGATTCACTCGATATTGACGAGGACGACCTTCGACAGACGGTAGAAGAATCGGTACAGCGCATCCCAGGTAATCACACAGAACTGAACATTGGCGGCCTGCCTTTCAATAAACAAGCGGAGAAAGTATTGAAAGTCACGGTATTGGAGGCTAAAATGCTCAAGAATGACGAAGTCTATCCTGAGCACCTCGTGTTGTCTATTTTGAAACATAAAGACAATCCGGCTTCCAAAATTTTACAACAATTTGACGTGGACTACGATATTTTTAAAGCTGAACTGGAATATGTGAAATACGAACAGGATTTTACTTCTTCCTCCGGCAGCAAAAAAGTAGATCCTTACGCTCAAGGCCCATCTGACCAGGACGACCCTTACGAAGAAGAGGAAAGCCAAGCAAGCCGCTATCAGCAGCGCAAAGGCAATACAAAGTCGCGTACACCAGTGTTAGATAATTTTGGTCGAGACATTACCAAATTAGCCGAAGAAGATCGCCTTGATCCGATCATTGGTCGGGAAAATGAAATCGAGCGTGTCTCCCAAATTCTAAGCCGCAGAAAGAAAAACAATCCTATTCTCATAGGAGAACCAGGTGTTGGTAAAACGGCGATCGTAGAAGGTTTGGCTTTGCGCATTATTCAACGAAAAGTGTCGCGTACTTTGTTCAACAAGCGCATTGTAATGCTCGATCTGGCAGCTTTGGTAGCAGGTACGAAGTATCGTGGTCAGTTTGAAGAGCGCATGAAGGCGATTATGAACGAGTTGGAAAAATCGCGCGATGTCATTCTATTCATTGATGAAATTCACACCATCGTAGGTGCAGGTGGTGCAACAGGTTCGCTGGATGCGTCCAATATTTTCAAACCCGCTTTGGCACGAGGCGAACTCCAGTGCATTGGTGCTTCTACCTTGGATGAATATCGCCAATATATCGAAAAAGATGGCGCGCTTGACCGTCGTTTCCAAAAGGTAATGGTGGATCCACCATCTGCCGAAGAAGCGATTCATATTTTGCATAATATTCGCCCAAAATATGAGGATTTTCACAATGTCGTTTACTCGGATGAAGCCGTGACCGCTTGTGTAAAGTTGAGTGATCGTTACATTAGCGACCGTTTCTTGCCAGACAAAGCTATTGACGTGATGGACGAAGTGGGCGCTCGCGTTCATTTAAAAAACATCCATGTACCCAAGCATATTGAGGAGTTGGAAAAACAGATCGAAGAACTGAAAGAAAATAAGAATCAGGCTGTTAAAAATCAACAATACGAAAAAGCTGCCGATTTGCGCGATAAAGAATCGAAGCTTTCCCGCAATTTAGAGTTTGCAAAAGTGCAGTGGGAGGAAGAAGCTAAAACCAAGCGGTATCCAGTTGGTGAAGATGATATTGCCGAAGTCGTTTCGATGATGACCGGCATCCCCGTAAAGCGAGTAGCGCAGAGTGAAAGCAAGAAGCTGGTGAATATGCAAAAAGACTTGCAAGGCATGGTGATTGGGCAGAATGAAGCCATTGAAAAAGTGGTAAAAGCCATTCAACGTAACCGCGTAGGTCTGAAAGATCCATCCAAACCGATTGGCTCTTTTATATTCCTTGGCCCCACGGGAGTAGGTAAAACCGAAATGGCGAAAGCACTGGCTCGATATTTGTTTGATTCTGAAGATGCTTTGATTCGCATTGATATGAGTGAATACATGGAGAAATTCTCCGTGAGCCGACTCATCGGTGCGCCTCCGGGTTATGTAGGTTACGAAGAAGGCGGCCAATTGACAGAGCGCGTACGCCGCAAGCCTTATTCGGTGATTCTGTTGGATGAGATTGAAAAAGCACACCCAGATGTTTACAACATCTTGCTGCAAGTATTGGATGACGGCCAATTGACCGACAGCTTGGGCCGACGAGTGGATTTCAAGAATACATTGATTATTATGACTTCCAATATTGGGGTTCGTCAGTTGAAGGATTTTGGACAAGGTGTTGGTTTTGCGACGAAAGCGCGCCAGGAAGCCGCCGAAGAGCATTCTAAAGTTATCATTCAAAATGCCCTGAAACGCACTTTCTCACCGGAATTTCTCAACCGCGTTGATGATGTGATGGTATTCAACAGCTTGGGTCAGGAAGAAATCTTCAAGATTATTGACATTACTTTGAAAGACGTACACAAGCGTTTAGAAGGAATGAATTATAAGCTGGCGTTGACCGAAGATGCTAAAGGTTTTCTTGCAGAAAAAGGTTTCGACCCGCAATTTGGCGCTCGACCTTTGCATCGGGCTATCCAAAAATACCTGGAAGATCCATTGGCGGAGTTTATTTTGAATGAAAATCCGGCTGAAGGTAGTTTGCTCGAAGCGGTAATGAACGAAGAAAAGGACGGTTTGAACATAGCGATTGCAAAAGAAGTGAATACGAATGTAGAAGAATAATCGCTATTTTAGTACCTTTGCAGAATACACCTGCCAACTGATGGTAGGTGTATTTTTTGTTGGATAACAGTAAATCCCTATTTTTCAAGTAAAAAAGAACTTTTTTTAATATTTTCGCATTGTTAACATTGACATTATCATTTTTTAACAAAAGTATCAACATTTGGCAAAGAGACCTTTTAATCCTGATTTCAGAAGAAATCAACAACAAAACCAAAATCAACCTCAGAACAGAATTAACGACCAAATCCGAGTGCCGGAAGTCCGCTTGGTAGGTGATAATCTCGAAGAGATTAGTACGATCCTTGGTCAAGAAATCAAAAGCGGCGTCTTCCCTACTCGAAGAGTTCGCGAATGGGCAGATCAAGCGGAACTCGATGTTGTGGAAATTTCTCCTAACGCGGCTCCTCCTGTAGTTCGCATTGTTGACTATAACAAATTCCTCTACGAGAAAAAGAAGAAAGAAAAAGAGATCAAGGCAAAAGCCGCCAAAACGGTAATCAAAGAAATTCGCTTTGGCCCGAATACGGACGAGCATGACTTTGATTTCAAAATGCGCCATGCCCGAAGTTTCCTGGAAGAAGGTGCGAAGGTAAAAGCTTACGTACAATTCAAAGGCCGCGCCATTGTATTCAAAGATCGGGGTGAATTAATTTTACTCAAGCTCATCAAAGAAGTTGAGGATCTTGGTGTCGCAGAATACTTGCCCAAATTGGAAGGTAGACGAATGCACACTGTAGTGGCGCCGAAGAAAGGGAGCAAGTAATCCAGTATTAAATAATATAGAAGATAGTTTGGGCAGCTGAATTGGATTCAGCTGCTCTATTTCCCCATAGTGCTTGCCTGCTTCAATAATTCATTTAAAGCTTTTTCATCATAATAAATGCCATTTTTAAATACGGCGGAGATTATTTGCGTATTTGTAATGTTTTCTAATGGATTTTTATCCAATAATAATAAATCGGCATCTTTACCTTTTGCAATCGTTCCTTTCCGGTTTTGGATCCCCATATAAGTGGCAGGATGGATAGTAGCCGTTTGCAAAGCTGCAAAAGGCGTCAATCCTGCTTCTACCATCATTTTGATTTCATCATGTGTAGCGAATCCGGCGACCACAAAAAATTCAGGCGCATCCGAACCTGTCATTAGCGGCACTCCTGCTTTCCATAATTCATAGACCATTTTTTTGCGCAAGTGAATATATTTATCCCTGCTTTCCTGCGGCGCCATTGATTTCATATAGCTTTCCCTGTATTTCCATTTTTCTGCTTTCAAGTCGGCGGGTATAAAATTATATCCGGGCAATGCTTTGATTTCCGCTTCTGGCAAGGGTTGTCCGGCATTCGTAATAAAAAAATAATTAGTTGGCGTTACATAAATACCGGCGTTCTTTACACTCTTTACTAAAGATGTAATTTTCGATTCGTCCAGGTGAGGTACAGTCGCCCAAGCGGCTTTGCTATAAATATTATAATCGGACACACTTTGCCCATGATTATAGGAAGTATCCGGCAACAACATTTCAATAAATTCGTCCATGTGTTCGATCTGTTCTTTAGCAGCCAATGCTGCTGGCAATTTTACCAATGGTCCGACATGACCGGTTACTTTGATCCCTTCTTTTTTAGCGGTTTCGATAATTGCATTAAAAACTTCGGGTTTCACCATAAAGGTGATTTTAATTTCGCTATAACCATCCTTTTTAAATTTCTTGACCGCTGTAACTGCTTGTTCTGGTGTTTCTACTAATTCAAAATTTTTAAAATCTTGTTCCCAAGGCCACCGACCTGCCAATTGCGGGCTCACCACAAAAAGCTCCGGCCCCACCCATTTACCATCTTTCACGTTATCGCGTGCTTCCAGATAGGCTGAATGCCCTGCCATGATTCGAACGGTGGTTAATCCATTTGCCAACATCATTTTCAATTCCAGATCACAAGTATTTTTATGTTCGCCTTGTTCGTACCAAAAATGCGTATGCATATCCATTAATCCAGGCATCAAATATTTACCGCTGCCGTCCACAACTGCATATTTCTTAGGGATTTTAATCAAATTGCTGCTGCCGATCCTCATTATTTTTCCATTAGCAATCAACACCGTTTGGTTTGGTAAAACCACTTCCTGATCCATCGGAATTACATTCACATTGGTAATAGCAAACGCTCCTTTTTCTTGCGAAAATGAAGTAATTGTAAAAAATAATAAACAACAGGCGAAGAATGTGGAAGAGGAGTTAAAAAAGTACATGGCAGTATGGTGTTTTTGCAAAAATAAGAATCAAAAAATGCCATATAATCCCCCAGTTTGGGGGAAAAGAAAATAAGCATGAGAAAAACAATTATCGATTTCCAAAAGAAAGTCCTTATCTTTATAAGGTTTTTGTGTCCTTATTATAAAGTTGATAATTTATGAAAAAAACTGTAACCCTTCTATTTGTTTTGATTTGTCTATTATTATTCACTAATCTTCACGATCCACAACCTTCATTGACTGCGGGTATAGTCATTTCCCGTATTCAGGAAAAAGTCACCTTCGACTGGCGGCAAGAAACAGTCGATACTTACAAAGGTGGTAGCGAAGACATGGAAGTAACTGGCATTGCTACGACGTTTCTTGCAACGATGGAGGTGCTGAAAAAGGCTAAAGCAAAAGGTTTAAACTTGATTATTACACATGAACCAACTTTTTATAATCATTTTGACCAAACCGAGCAGTTTGAAGGAGACGAAATTGTAGCAGCAAAACAAAAATATATCAAGGATAATGGCTTGATTGTGTGGCGTTTCCATGATCATTGGCATATCACAGAACCAGATGGAATTTATAAAGGTGTAATAGAAAAATTAAATTGGGAACAATATGAATTAAGTAAGCGGCCCTATATTTACAAATTACCACAGATGACGGTCAAGCAGTTGACCAAGCAATTAAAAAAACGCTTTCCGCATTCGACGATTCGCGTAGTCGGCGATCCAGATATGCAGTTCACAAATGCAAGTCTGGTGCTGGGTGCGCCGGGGTCGATGCCTCAGATCAACAGTTTACAAAGAGAAGATGTGGAAGTCATGATTGGCGGGGAAACGCATGAATGGGAAACCGTAGAGTACGTGCGAGATGCCGTAAACATTGGTAAAAAGAAAGCTTTGGTCTTGATTGGTCATGCCAATTCGGAGGAAGCGGGCATGGATTATTGCGCCGATTGGCTGAAAACATTTATTTCGGAAGTACCGATTGAATTTGTTCCTGCGGGTGATCCATTTTGGTCGCCAAAAAAATAAACAAAATTTAAAATATGAATCGTCGTCAATTTCTAACCAATACAGCGACTATTACTGCTGCCGTTGCTACGCTTGATAGCTACGCCGCCCCCCTTTTTCAAAGCAATGCTGCGTCCAAATTAAAAATAATGGCTACGAATTGGGGCTTCAATGGCAGTATGGATGCCTTTTGCGCCAAAGCTAAAACCGAAGGTTATGATGGGATTGAGGTATGGTGGACGCCTGATCCAGCTTTATTTGAAGCTTTAAAAAAATATGAATTGGAGGTTGGTTTTTTAGTTGGAGCCGGCGAAAAAGATTATGATATACATTTAGCTAATTTTATAAAAAACCTGGAAGCGGCCACTAATAATAAAATGCAACGGCCATTATATATTAATTGTCATTCTGGTAAAGATTTTTTCAGTTTTGAACAAAATCTGGCGTTTTTTGATGCAACGACTAAAATTTCTAAGCAAACAGGTATAATAATTTGCCATGAAACGCATCGCGGCCGCATTTTATATAATGCTCCTTTGACAAAAGCATTCATGGAAAAACGCGCTGATTTAACACTCACGGTTGACCTCTCTCACTGGTGCTGCGTGCATGAATCCTTACTAGGCGATATAGATGAGATCGTGATGATGGCATTGGATCGTGCAGATCATATCCACGCACGCGTAGGCCATGCCGAAGGACCACAAGTAAGCGATCCACGTGCGCCGGAATGGGCAACGGCCGTAAATGCTCATTTTCGCTGGTGGGATAAAGTAGTAGAACGCAAACGCAATGCTGGCGAAGATATTACAATCCTCACAGAATTTGGACCGCCGGATTATTTATGGTCTTTGCCTTATACACGACAACCAATTGCAAATCAATGGGATATCAATGTTCATATGATGCAGATTTTGCGAAAAAGATATAGTTAATGTGCTAATCTGCCGATTTGCTAATGCCAACTTGACTCATCCATATTTTTATGATAAATCTTTTAGGAAAATTACATCCCCTGATCGTTCATTTACCCATTGGCATTTTATTGCTAAATGTGGGGCTGATTTTTATTACACGGAATAAAAAATATGCCGCGGCTAAAAATATTTTGCCTTTAACCTTATTAATAGGCGCTATCAGTGCAGTGGCGGCTTGCATTACGGGATTATTATTATCGCAAAATGGGGATTATGATATCGGCATCTTAAATTATCATAAATGGCTGGGAATTGTAGTGGCATTACTTGCTTTGGGATTATATTTTTTAAAATTACAAGAAAATCGAATAATAGGCATCCTATTAGCTATTTTATTAACAATTACCGGGCATTTTGGGGGGACTTTGACGCATGGGGAAAATTATCTTGCCCCATCCAACTCCCCCCAAGGGGGAGAGCGCACGCCATACGCGGGAAACATACAAGAAGCACTGATTTACAAGGACTTAGTGCAGCCGATTTTACAAGAAAAATGCGTTTCCTGTCATAATGCGAATAAACAAAAAGGGAAATTACGATTAGATGAGCCGGATTTTATTTTAAAAGGTGGTAAAAATGGCGCGGCCGTGGTAGCCGGAGAAGTGAAAGCAAGTGAATTAATTAAACGATTATTATTAGAACTAAATGAGGAACATCATATGCCGCCCAAAGGCAAGCCGCAGCCGACGGAAGCAGAAATTGAGTTATTAAAATGGTGGATTGCTGAAGGCTGTTCATTTGATAAAAAAGTGTCAGAAATCCCTCATAATGAAGCAATTAAAAAAGTATTGTCTACTTATCAAAAGGAGGAAGTGCCGATTCAAAACGAGTTTGTACCAACAGCAAAAGTAGAGCCAGCGGATGAAAAAGCATTAGAATCCTTGAGAAAACTAGGGATTGTGGTTTTGCCCATTGAGCCGAATAGCCCGTTCTTATCGGTAAATTTTATTTCGGTACCGAGTGCGGCGGATAGCTTAATTCAAAAATTACAACCGATTGCTACACAAATTGCCTGGCTGAAATTAGATGGAACCAAAATTAGTAATAATGCTTTATCCGTTATTACAAAAATGCCCAACCTGACGCGCTTGTCGCTCAATAACACTTCGGTTTCTGATTTAAATTATTTATCAAATTTAAAAGAATTACGATATTTAAGTCTGGTTGGAACACAAGTTAACATCCAAAATTTATTGGCTTTATCAAAGTTAGCGCAGTTACAGCAGCTTTATTTATTTCAAACGAATATTACACGAGTAGATTCTATACAGATTCAACAGTTATTACCCAAAACGAAACTCGATTTTGGCAACTATCAAGTAGCGACGCTGGCTTCCGATACAACGGTGTTTAAAAAGAAAGTAAGTAAATAATTCCCAACCTGTATTTCATAGCATACTTGCAATGCGATAAATCATCTTCCTAGCTTTGAACCTATTGCATAAATTTCATTTATTATTATAGCTTCTTGAATACACTTTTTAAAATTTAAGTGCATGATTACTAAAAATTTGCAAACCGAAATTGACGCCAGCTTTTTATATCAGCAGCTCGCCGAACACGAGTCAGATGAAGTTATTGCCCACGTTTTCAGGCAAATGAGTGAAATCGAAAAAGGTCATATTGCTGCTTTTGCTAGAAAAGAGAATATTGCTACTGAACATTTACCCTCCCCTTCCTGGCGCGCCAAAACTTTGAATACCATTGGAAAAATATTTGGATATGATACGGTTTTAGGTGCTTTGATGGATACCGAGAAAAGTATTTCTAACGCCATTATTGCTACTAAAAAGAAAAATCAACAAGTAATAACAGGCTCGGAAACCAATCATGTCAAAATATTACAATCTTTATTAGAAAATGAAACGAAGGTAACAGGAGCGCAATTAACCAGATTTGAAAAACGGCATCGTTCGGTGGGCGGTAATGCAATTCGCGCCGCAGTTTTGGGTGGAAATGATGGTTTGGTTTCCAATTTTAGCTTGGTCATGGGGATTGCCGGTGCGACGGAAGGTCAGCAGGGCGTACTGTTGGCGGGGCTTGCCGGTTTGTTGGCAGGCGCATTGTCCATGGCGCTGGGGGAATGGATTTCGGTGAAAAGCTCGCAGGAATTGTATGAAAATCAGATGCAATTGGAAATGGAAGAATTGGACACTTCCCCCGAAACAGAAGAAAAAGAAATTGCTTTGATTTACTTGTCTAAGGGCATCCCGGAAGCGCAGGCATACGACATGGCAAAAGAGATATTGAAAGATAAAAGCCAGGCACACAGTCTGTTAGTAAAAGAAGAATTGGGTATCAATGCCGAAGAGTTGAAGGGCTCGGCAGTGGAAGCAGCAGTTTCATCCTTTGTGTTATTTGCAATCGGCGCGGTTATTCCGGTTTTGCCATTTATGTTTACCAATGGATTCCACGCTATTATGATTAGCGTAGCTGGAAGCGCGTTCGGCTTATTTTTGATCGGAGCGGCTATTACCTTATTTACCGGTAAAAATGTCTGGTTTTCGGGGTTTCGACAAGTATTTTTCGGACTAGCGGCAGCAGCCATTACTTTCGGCATTGGTAAGTTGATTGGCGTTTCCGTTGTCGGGTAATGGAGATAATAATCCAAATTTTATTTTAAATTATATACTCGTTCACTCTAAAAATCTTACTTTTAGGCATTGCGTTGACACCTAATTGAACACGAGACTAACTAAACATGAACCGAAATTACAATTTGATGCTCCTCAGCTTGATGATGCTTGTTTTGATGAGTATTTTATTTACTTCTTGTAATAGTAAACCGGTCGAAAATGCCGAATTTAATCCGCAGTTCTCGCTGATCCCAGCCGATACGTTCTATTTTAATTCGTTTGTAGATTGTAATATGGCGGAAGCCTGGGTGGGTGATACCTTTCGTATTTTTCCGGGAAAATATGGCGAAGACCCGCTTTGGGGGAATGCGCGCGACTTAAAATTTGCGAATGGCAAAAATGCCGATGAAGCTTTTTTGAGTAAACCAGAAGCGTTCACCGAGCCACAAATGCCTCCAAATGTGCCGATTGGACAGGAAGGTTTACATGGCGCGGTTTGGTTTGAAACGGTCTATCAAAGTCCGAAAGATGCATCCGGCAAAACATTATATGCAGTATATCATAATGAAAATTATCCTTCGACCTTACCTTATGATTCGACTACGGGCGTAGGGTATAAAGACGAAAAGTGGCCCCAAGGCTTGCAAGGTCCGACTTCTCCGGCGGCAGTTTGTCGCATTGGCATCATGAAATCGTTGGATGGCGGCAGAAGTTGGGAAAATAAAGGCATTTTTATTGAAGATTATCAACCGCGATTGATTCTCAAGCCTCATAATACGTCCAATACCTTTGCCGGTGGCGTGGGCGACCCTTCGGCGGTGGCGAGTGGGGATTATTTGTATTTGTTTTATGGAGAATATGGTTATCCGGGCGTTTACGAAGAAAGTTCTTATAATGCGGAAAAAGAATGGTCAGGGCAGTGCATCAGCGTTGCTCGCATTCGCCTGGACGAACTGGATAATCCGGTAGGTAAAGCCAAACGCTGGGATGGCAAGGGTTTCAACGCGCCCCACGACGGTGTGGGCGCACCGATTGCTTCGTTGCAAATCCCGAGGAGTGAAGGGGGCGGTCCGGCGTCGTCGCCTACGGGTGGTTTCCATTGGGGTCCTTCCGTGAGTTGGAATGAGTATTTGAATTGCTGGGTAATGTTAATGGGTAAAGTAGTTGGTTCGTCCTGGGCGGGCAGCAGTATTCATATTTCATTTAATAAAAATAAAGATTTAGGCGAAGCATTACATTCGCAGGCGTGGACAAAGCCTAAATTATTATTAGACAAACCCGGTTATTTCCTGTGGTATCCTTCCTTACAGCCCATGAATACGCCAGAAGATATTGCCAACAAACGGACTTGTTTGAAATTAGGACAGCGTGCCCGACTCTTCGTAAAAAATATCAAGCCCGAAAAAAGTGAATACAAATCGGAGCACATCATAGAATTTAAAAAATAAACATTATCTAGAGCATTTTATCACCTTATTTGGAATGAAAAATGAAAATATATTTAAAAGTATACAATACGAAATTAGAGGTAGATCTATCTATTCTTTAGTTTCCGAGCAGCTAAATGTATTACTTCAAATAGATCTAGATCAAAAGAGATATATTTCTATGCCTTACTGGCATTTGTTTTCTTTACTAAGATGGACAATTATTTATTCAAGCGGTAAAATAATTTTACCTGATTCAAATCGGATTCACATCATATCTTTATTGAATTTAATTAACGAATTAGAGGATTTACATCAAAAAGAAAGGTTAAGTGAAAAGAAAACTTGGTCTGAAATATTTCATCTAATTGCTAATCAACAATTTGAACAACAAATCCCTGTAGATAAATACACTTTTGCAAGGCAGTATTGCTTTTATATGGACTCAGGAGAGGACAGCTTATTTGATAAACTTCTATTACAGATTCTGGGTATTCCCATATCCGAGTTTATAAAATTATCTTTAATTACTTATCTCTATATTAATTTCGATCAAATAGAACAAAAAGAACAAAATTATAATGGCAGATTAAATAATGATTACTTTCAGGTCATCAAAAAACTTTTAGCCTGGAATTTCGCAGATAATTACATCAATAGCCTTACAATAGATTTAAATAATTTAGAAGAATCGAAAAAAAGGATTAAATCACTAAGCAAAATTAATAATCCAACTCTTCAATTATTTGAACCATATAAGTTATCACTATTCCCTATAATCAAAATAAAAAATGAGTATCGAATTATACATAGAAATCTATTTAATGTAAATTTTAGGAATTATTTATATGATGTCTTAAAAAGCACTTATAAAGGGGATTTTACACAAATTATTGGTAAAAGAGTCGAAAACTATGTAAAAAAGGGTCTCGATGAGCTAAGAATCAAATATCTCAATGAAAAAGAAATTGAAGAAAAAGTTGGAATTAAATCAAAACTTATTGATTTTTTACTTGACAACGAGGTAATGATAGAATGTAAAGGAATAGAACTTCCTTCTTTGCCAAGCGTTGCTCCAACCTCAGATAATATAAGTAAATATTTAAAAGATTCTATTCTAAAAGCATTAAAAGATCAATTTACTGCAGTCGCAAATAAATTATGTTTTAGTAAAAAGGCAATATGCATAATAATTACCCTTAAAGAATTGAATTTAGGCTTTGGAAAAAACACATTTGAAAATCTTATAAGTGATCCTTCTGATCGAAAAAATTTTCAAAAATATCTTGATCCTCAAAGAATTTTTATATTACCATTAGAAGAATGGGACATCCTTTTAAATACCTGTAAAGTAAATAGTCTTAAAATAAATGATGTTTTAGATCCTGTAATTGATCTTGACTCTATAAATCGAAAAAAATTTATAAGCATGCATATATTTGAGAAATACGGGAGAAATAATTTCGAACTTAATTATCTTAATGAGGCATATAAAAGGATTAAATTATAGATGCTCATTTTTTAATCTTGATATTTTTTGTTTCTTCATTCTCCAAATAGTAGTACATTTCAGCCGCCGAGGGCAATTATGCCCTTTGCAATAGCCTGAAATCCATTATTGATTTAAAACAAAACACCAATGCAACCAGTAAGGAAGACTTGGATGCAGCTACTGCTATCATTTGCTACTATTTTGTTATTTATACCCCCCCTTCTTTCACAAAAAATCAATGAATCCTACCAATTACATATTCGCAAAACCAATGCTCCGATTCGGGTGGACGGCGTCATGGACGAAGCAGCGTGGAAGGAAGCAGCCGTGGCGCAAGACTTTTATAGTGTGCTACCAATGGATACGAGTTTTGGGAAGGTGAAAACCGAAGTACGAATGACGTATGATGATCAAAATTTATATTTAATCGCGATTTGCCATCATTTACTTCCCGGACCGTATTATGTGGAGTCCTTGCGGCGCGATTGGGCTTTTGGCAAGAATGATAATTTTCTGGTTTTTATTGATACCTATAATGATTTGACCAATGGTTTTGCGTTTGGCTCGAATGCCGTGGGCGCGCAGTGGGACGGCATTATGTACGAAGGTAGCAAGGTGGATTTGAGTTGGGATAATAAATGGGAATCGGTTGCGAAAAATTATGATGATAAATATATCATAGAAATGGCGATTCCATTCAAAAGTATTCGCTTTAAAAAAGATATTACTCAGTGGGGGATTAATTTTAGCCGCCTGGATTTAAAAACGACCGAAAAATCTGCCTGGGCGCCCGTTCCACGGCAGTTTCCGACAGCTTCGCTCTCGCATACGGGCGTGTTGGTGTGGGACGAGCCACCTCCTGCCCCTAAGGCTAATATTTCAATTATTCCTTATACTCTAGGTAGTGTTACCAAAAATCATGAAAAAAATACGGCTGCAGATTATAAAGGGGAGATAGGCGCAGACGCTAAAATTTCCTTGACATCTTCACTGAATTTGGACTTGACAGTCAATCCTGATTTTTCGCAAGTAGAAGTAGATCAGCAGATTACGAATCTGGATCGTTTTGAATTATTCTTTCCGGAGCGTCGGCAGTTTTTTCTGGAAAATGGGGATTTGTTTGCTAATTTCGGATATTCCACGATTCGACCATTTTTCTCGCGGCGCATTGGTTTGGGCGTTCCGATTCAATTTGGCGCTCGCTTGAGTGGAAAATTGGATAAAAACTGGCGCATCGGCTTGATGGATATGCAAACAGAAAAGGTAGAAAGTACGGGTTTGCCCGCGCAGAATTTTGCGGTGTTAGCTTTGCAACGCAAGGTTTTTGCGCGTTCTAATATCGGATTTCTTTTTGTAAATAAACAGTCTTTAAATTATACGCCGGATGATATTCATCCAACTTATTCACAATATAATAGAAATATTGGTTTAGAATATAATTTGGCTTCATCTGATAATTTATGGACAGGAAAAGCTATTTTATTAAAATCATTTAGTCCAGGCGTATCGGGAGATGATATTACCCACGCTGCCAATTTGCAATACGCCAGCCGAAAATTTACGATTTCCTGGCAACACGAATACGTCGGCAAAAATTATAATGCAGAAGTGGGTTATGTGCCACGACGGAATTACATTCGCTTGGCTACCAAAGCATTGTACAATTTTTTTCCGAAAGGAAAATTGATTTTGAGCCATGGACCCGAAGTCGGTATTGCGCCTATTTTTAAACCCGATTTTCATTTTACAGATAATACAGCATTAATAGGATATAATATTACTTTTCGCAATCAAAACTACCTGCGTGCTTGGGCTGGCTCCGATTTTATAAAATTATTATTTCCATTTGATCCAACAAATTATACGAAAGATACGCTTGCTACTGGAACCCGCCATAATTGGGAGTCCTGGGGTGTAACATTTACAAGTAAACCGCAGAGTTTATTTACTTACGCATTTACAACGACACAAGGCGGTTATTTTGCAAATGGCAATCGGTTGAATCTGACTGCAAGCTTAGGGTATCGTTTTCAGCCTTATGTAAGTATTTTATTAAATGCAAGTTATAATAAACTGGATTTGCCCGAACCCTGGAATACCAATGTTTTCTGGTTGATTGGTCCGCGTTTGGATGTAACGATGACAAATAAATTATATCTTACAGCATTTTTGCAATATAATGACCAGCTAAATAATATTAATCTGAATACCCGTTTGCAATGGCGTTATGCACCGGCATCGGACTTATTTATCGTTTATACCGACAATTATTTACCCGAACCTTTTAATGTTAAAAATCGGGCGCTGGTATTAAAATTAACGTATTGGTGGAATTTATAGGGTGATGGGGGAATAGGGGAATGGGGTGATGGGAGGATAAAGATGAGATCGGGCGAATCTTCGGTAAATATGACCACAATTTCTATTGTATTTGCTTTATTACGTTTGTATTAGGATATTTGAGGTATTAAATTAAACAAACATAAAACCTATTTGAAGTATGAAAATCGGAAAAATTATTTTAATTGTATTAATACTGGCATTGGTTGGCATTCAATTTGTCCGTCCGGCAAAAAACACCTCCAATGTAAAGACTTATGATGTGGCAACTAAATATCCGGTGCCTACGGAAGTAGCAAACATTTTAGATGTAGCGTGTAATGATTGCCATACCAATTTGACCAAATACCCCTGGTATGCGTCGGTGCAGCCCGTGGCTTGGTTTCTCAATGATCATGTGGTGGATGGCAAGCGACACTTGAACTTTTCAGAATTTACGAATCGTCCCATTGCCGTGCAAAATCATAAATTTGAAGAAGTGATCGAGATGGTGAAAGAGAAGGAAATGCCGCTTCCTTCTTACACTTGGCTGGGCTTGCATTCGGACGCGAAATTATCGGATGCACAGCGGGAAACCTTGATAAATTGGGCGCAAACGCAAATGGATTCGCTGAAAGCGCAGTATCCGGCAGATAGTTTGGTGCTGCGGAGACGGAATGCGCCTGCACCGAGCAAGTAAATAGATTTGGATTGCATTCAAAAAAGGGTGATTCGTTCATTTGAAAAGGGCGGATCACTCTTTTTTTTGTAACATCTTTTATCTTTGTTTGAACATTTAAAACCCGGGTAATTACCTCAACTACAGTTTGTTAGGATTAAAAAAATAATAGTATGAAAAGCCTCTTACCACTGCTGCTGTGCTTACAGTTTTTGTCTGCAAATGCCCAAACCAACGTCCGCGCCTGGTATGCCGATGGGCAAGTCTGGGTTGTGTGGGAAACGACTTCCCTTTTACCTGAAACGTTTGCGATTTATTCCAAATCTACTGCCTTTACTAATACAGCCGACGCAGTCCTTGTCGGGCGACTCTTCAAAGAAGAGTATAGTCCTTTTGCATTGCGAGAGCAAGTAGATTCTTCCGCCACGTATCGCATTCCGAATGGACAAGGCGGTACGTATGAATTGACTGTGAATGAGGGGCTATTTGTAGCGACGCCTCATCAGGCTGGTAGCGCTTGGTTTGCTGTAGTGCCATGGGGACAGACGCAGGTAACAGGAGGCGTAAACATTACAAAGAATGCCGTGTCTTTTCAATATAATCCAACGAATGACCCGGTGGAATGTCATTTGCAAAAGTCTTTTCTCTCGCCGTTTGATCAGGATTACGTCTGTTTTGCCTTTTATATGTGGGCGGATGGGCGGCAAAATCAATGGGAAAATCGTCCAGATTTCCCGGTCATGGCAAATGCTGCAAAGAATGGTATGCCCAGTTTATTTTTGATAAGTGTACCCAATGATATTGATACGACCAAAAGTATGCCGCTCACAGTATGGTTGCATGGTGGGGGCGGTTCAGCTCGGCAATCGCTTGCTGGGAGTCGGCAGGAAATCCGACTCAACCCAAAACAAGGGATATTAGTGGCGCATAACGATGATCTTTTTGGAAAATTATTAACTTTTTACTCAGGTACTGACGGTGTTTCGAAGCATTTCGGCTGGCGAAAAAACTATGACCCTTTTACAGGTGAGGCAGCTACTACTATTGATACCATTGTAAACTACACACAGCGTCGCTACTTTTGGATTGACCAGTGGCTGATTCGGCATTTCAATATTGATTCTACTCGAATTAACATCAACGGACACAGCATGGGTTCACGAGGTGCGACTTTGATGGCAAAGACCTTCCCAGCACATTACGCCACAGCTACTGTTTTGAACAATGGGTTTCAGGACGACGATCCACCCGCTTTGATTGACGTGGTTTTTGGACTTACCGCGCTTAATTTTCCTACCAATTTAAAAGGCTATGATGGGCAAACTATTCACTATTCCCGCGCAATGAATCTTGACTTAAGATTGTCAACCGCTCGCGATTTACCTTTGATTCGCTCTTTTCATGGCAAAAATGATGTAGGCGGCGGAAATGAATGGGATGCGTATGTGGTCGAACAATACAGAGCCGCCGATTCGATTGGGTGGGGTGCGCAACTTTATTGGAGTGAACGCAAACATGGTCCCGATACGGGACCGGATTATAACGACCATTGGATCAGCGGAATACCCATCACTCAGCAAACCGCAGTGGACGATATATCTTACGAGGAAGATTTCCGTTCTAACCAATCTTTTCCCGCTTTTTTCAATCATCGCTTGGATGCTAAAAACAATGACCCGGGTGATGGTACGCCTGGTACTGGGGCAAATGGTGTAGGCGACGACTGGGGCACTTGGGGAGGTTATCATCGCTGGGAAAACACGCAGGAAAACGCGGTGGGCTGGCAAACGACGGCCTGGCTCGAATCGAACGCCGTTTTTGCAAATGATAATTGTCCGAATAATTTCTTGACAGCGGATGTAGCCATTCGTAAACCGCAACAATTTAAACCTGCAGCTGGCACCGTTTTGAATTGGAATGTGAAAGACCTTGCAAGCGGCGCTATGCTTCAAAGTGGTACGACAACAGTAAGGGCGGACTCCCTTGTCGTTTTGCCAAAAATAGTGGTGTTCAAAGAAAATATTCGGAAAGTACGGATTTTGGTAGTGAATACTTCCGTCGCAACGCAGCCAGAGCCTGTGTTCGCTGAAATGGGCATAAAAATTGTGCCAAATCCTTCTGTTGGAAATAGCAATCTGACTCTTTTTTCCCAAAAAGTAGCAAATGCGGAAATCCGTGCAATCAGTTTAACCGGTAATACCATTTCTTTCAAAACCCAGCTCGCGGAAGGTGAAAACCGTATTTCGTTATCAAAATTTTATGAATTGACTGCTGGTTTTTATGTCGTTGAAATCATTGCAGATGGGCAGCGAAAGGCTGTGAAGTGGGTAAAATTATAACTTTACTAATTGAAATAAATATTTTATGAAACCTTATTACTTGTTACTAATATCTACAATTTTTAATTCCTACATATTTGCGCAAACCTTTACCCTCACCGTTCAAAATGGCTATGGCGGCGGCTCGTATAATGCTGGTGATACAATTCACATCTGGTCGCAGGAATGGTCGGCAGCGGGTACTTTCAGTCATTGGTCGGGCGATACGACTTATTTATTAATGCCCCATGAATGGCATACACAAGTAGTGATGCCTGCCCGAAATGTCACAATTAAAGCAAATACTCAAAATCTGCCCACCGGCACTTCCAATTTTTTCAGTTTTACTCTAATCCGAGGTAAAAATATCATAAAACCCGTTTATTATTACTTTCCTGCGAATGGCAACCCCGAAGCGGTGGTTTGGCTCTGGCATGGCACGGGCGGCGCTGCGATCAATTGGGTTTGGCGAAATTTTCAAATGCGCCAGTTTTGTAATTATTTAGTTGCAAATAATTTTGCATTTATCATCACTGAAGCGGATGAATCTACTTTAAATACTGACCTCAACGGAGACGGTAATTTACGCTATGATTATACACCCGATACGACTAATAATGCAGATGTAGTAAATGTGCGCGCCATTCGGGATACTTTTATTAATCGAGGTATCATGAAAGCAAGCACGCCACAGGCTGCCGCAGGATTCTCCGCAGGCGGCGCGTTTTCCGTCACGATTGCTACTTTACTGAATTGGCGGGCGGCGATCAATCACTGTTCGGGAGGTACCGATTACGTTCAGGCGGCACGCGTGCCCGTCGTTTTTTCCATGACCCAGCGAGACGCGCACCCTGAAGTGGGCGCTGCGGGCAATCAGGAGGCATTTGAAAATTATCAATATTTATTGAGTAAAAATCAATGCAGCGAATATGATTTCCTGCGCCCATCGCCGATTTATCCAGAACGATTCAAAAGAATTCCGACGATCAACCAGACAAAATCAATGGCTATTTACAACGAATTAGTAGCGAATAACTGCGTTGGACCCAATGGTTTTATCGCAAGATCGCCTGCTCAAATCGAACAACTCGTCATCAATAATCCACAAAACTGGACAAATATTGTAACGCTTTCTGACACGGCACGCAATTATGTATTGAGTGAAATAGAAGTCATGTGGACATCGCATACGTTTCATCATGATTTTATGGCGAAAGAGCTACAATTTATCAAGCAAAAATGCGCGACCACCGTTGCTGTAGAGCATCCCGCTGAATCAGAATCATGGACGATTTTTCCAAATCCGGCGAATGATAAAATTCATTTATCCAAAACTACCGAAGTAATAAGAATCATAGATTTACAAGGAAAAATCATATTACAAAAACAACTCAATGGCGCTACGGAAGTAAATGTCTCGCATTTAGCCAATGGGATGTATATTTTGGAATGGATAGATAAAGGATATCATAAAACGGTAAAATGGGTGAAGAGGTGAGGGAAGTAAATGGATTTTTATTTATATTTGGGAGTGATTAAATCTGACTAAGCGGTCGAACAGTTTAATAGTCGAAAGTCGCATTTGATTGAAAATTAATAGTTTACTCGAATGAAAACCTATATTTTATTTAGAACAAATGCTTAAGTAGAATAGGCAATGCGTTAATACCGTAGTTGGTGGCAATAAGTGTACACCATTCATAATCAATACCTTCAAAACTATTTATCTATACATTATGAAAGCGCAGTCAGCAAGAAACTTTAATTTTGGATTTAAGCTAAGCGAAACGGAGTTAAGAAAACTGGTTTCACTCTGTAAGGATCAAATTAATAAGAGTTTTACAGAAATTCCCCACAGGGAGACATATAAAGTCGCTTTTGCAAATGGAACAATTGTAGAAAATTTAGAACTAGAGGAGGTACTAGAATTAGAGAATCATGGGAATGGAAAGATAATTAATATGGATATAGAATTTGTTAAAGTATCCAACGAAGACGAACCTCAAAAGGAAAAAGCTTATTTAGGAATATCATTTAAAGATAAGACACACGAATTTTATAAGCAGGCTTATCCAATTACGACAAAAATAGAAGGTGAGTCAAGAGATTGGGTCTTTATAACATCTTCTTTAATTCAGGAAAGGATTGAAAAAATAAAGAGAAAGTCATTCGGATTGCAAATATTCAGTCTACCGGATTGGAGGATAGTAGGTCTAATGATTATTACGCTTGTCAGTCTACTTTTAGGAAGCTTTTATTACGAGTATAAAGATGGGAAACTAAAGGTAAAGTATTTAGAAGAAAAGGAGAAAATCGACAGGAAAACCGAAATAAATAAAGAGTTATCTAAATCAAATAGAGTCAAACTTGATTATTCATTGATGGACGATAATTTAAGGGATAAAATATATCAAGAAAAGCTTGATTCTTTAAAAAACGTCCCAAATATAAATATTATAGATGCGATCGCCGGGGTTGAACAAGCTAAAGAAATTGCAGAGCGTGTAGTAGAAGAAAAATGGAGAAATTATAGTGACAGCATAGATAGAGTAAACGAAAGTTTGCAAAAGGCAATAAAATTTGAAGAAATTGATTCTAGTCGGTTTAAGTACTTATCCCAACAGTATGAAGACAATTATAGGGCTATTATTGCTCCAAGGACTAGAGGATTAGTATTCTTATTTTTTATAACACCATTAGCTACGTACATTTTTATAAGAATATTAATTTATTTTTATCCTTTATATAATTTTATATGGGGAGACTACTCCAATGTGTTTGAGAGAAAAAATAAGAGCTTGAAATATTTTCTATACAGTGTCTTAGGAGGGTTAATATTATCAATCTTGGCTAATAAAATAAGTTTATTTTTCTAATAAATTTAGGGTTGAACATTTTATTCTAAATGTTAAAGGTATAACTGCCACCAACAAAGTATAGGCGATAATACCCCTGTTGCGCGTAATACGTAATACTATTTGACACTTTACTACATTCAAATGGCTATATTTCAACATAAAAGTTCGAAAAACGGGAAACATGACTAAAACAGCAATTTCCGGCGTTGCACCATTCTTTATACCCGATACACTAAGATTTATCGTGAAAGACCAATTCCAGTTTCAATCCAAACATTTTACTACCAATTCGCCCAAGCCGTTTCCTCTTTATAATCAATACATGCCTCGTATTTACCCGGAACGATCTCATAACGAAGCACTTGCGTATAGCCTGGCTCGGATGTAAAGAATCCCATCAGCGTCAATTGCTGGAATAAGGTGTAATAATGGGGCGGCGCGTCGGCAGCTTTTTGCGGATTTTCATTATATGCTTTGGCTTCTAATGCCGCTTTTTGTAATAACTCGTGGCGTTGTTCGGGTGTTATTTTTACAAATGCCTTTTTATATTGCGTTTGACTCGCTTGGTCAATGGTTGCTAAGCTATTTTTTATAATATTTTGATCTTTCGCATCATAACAATTGCTTACAAAATCAGCGATAAAATTGCCAACCTGCGCATCTTTCGCGCCGGGTGTGCTGGTGCGGGGTATAATGGCTTCGGCTATTTCATCAAAAAATGTAATCTCCTTTTTAGAAAATAAACCGATCATTTCTGATACGTTATCATTTCTATTACAGCCACTTAGAAAAAATTCTCCACCTACGACCGCTGCGCCGGTTAGGATGCTTATATTTTTG
>JANRME010000253.1:0-14912 GCA_033761835.1 Saprospiraceae bacterium | reverse complement strand
AATCTGCGTGCGTAAATCTGGGAAAAGGTGAATGTGTAAATCGTAATTAGGTCAGAACAAAAGGAAGTTCTGAGGGGAAACATTTTTAATATTGTAAGAGGGAGAAGATTAAAAGAAATTAGCACTCTCAAAAATTGCTGTGCAATGTTACAGCATATTTCAATAAAAAACAAGAAAAAGTCTTTTTTTTTTCAATTTTTATAAAAAATGCGCAAAAACAGGTGACACGTTGTAGTAATATATACGCAATAGAATAAAAAAGTTCCTATCATAATTGCAAAAAATCATGCGCTATCAATATATTGTTCTTAAAAATTTGCTTTCTGGCAATTCATAAAAAAAATCACTCATGCAAAGTCTTATATACAAATATAATAATATTTGATGCTCGATGCAATACATAGCCTATTAAATATACCAAATATAAAAATCAACACTCCATTTGTTTCATTCATGGCACATTGGAATATCTTGCCCTTTTGCCCAGTAAGGCGTCAATCGTTTGAAACCTTGCCCCAAATCCACTTTCACCACATACCAATCGTCCCACTGCTCGGCAGTGCCGCAGAGTTGCACTTCATCCGCTACATATTTTGCAATTTTATCATTTATCGGATTGCCTGTTGCATCTAAGGCAAAAAAGTATTGATTAGCTTCGCCAGTTGTCGTTTTGAAAAGAGGCGTAATGCCGCCTTCAATGCAGCGAATCGCGCAGGAACGGTGGGGTTTGCCCTCGCCAGGGCGCATCACGCCGAGATAGCATTTCGGGTCAAGGATTTCGCCGCGCAGGGTCACTTCGCCGATGCTTTTTTGAATAGAAGGCGCGTCTTTCATTTCGGCAAAACCTTTGAACGAACGGATACCTTCCGACAATTCCATTGCCAGCTTACCATCAAAGTAAATGAGCTTGCCTTCCAGTTTTACGCCTTTTCCTTCGAGCGACTGTCCTTGCGCTTTTTCCATCGCTTCAATCGTCGGCTGCGCGCCGTGTTTGCCAAAACCGATCAGCAAAACGCGTTGAAATTGCTGCACACCTTGCGCGTCCACGCCTGTCGGCATTTTCAGACAAGGAATCGGCTCTTTTATCAAAATACCCTCCAACGTGCGTAAGCGATTGATTTCAAAGGTAGAATTAGCAAAGGGTTGCTGCGTCAACACCAATGCACCGCAGACCAACAGCGCCAGCGCCAGGATGGTAAAAACCGTTCGACGGATTTTTTTTGCGTAAGAAGCCGGCGCTTTGTCTTGCCAGCCGATATAAAATTCGTTATTCATAATTTTAAAGATACCAGATTTAAAGATGCCGGATGCCAGACAGTTGCACTCCTTGTTAAGTTAAATGGTTAATAATCAATGATCAATGTGCCAACGCCGGTTCGCGCTCGGTACCTTCAGGATAAGCTTTGGGGTTCACCCAAATTTTTCCACCCACAACTTTCACATCATACGTTTCTAATTTCTCGGTAAACGGTGGCGGCGACTGCCCGTTGCCAGGATAATATTGGTAGCCGTGCCAGGGGCAAGTAATGCAGCCATCCACAATTTTACCTTCGCCGAGCGGCCCGTGCTGGTGCCGGCAGATATTGCTGACCGCCGAAACTTTGCCATCGTATTTGAAAATAGCAATGTTTTCACCTTCCAAAAAGACAATCTTGGCTCGATTTTCAGGAATTTCATCGGCAAGGCAAACTTCGTAGAAGCCTTCTAATGCTTTGTTTTTAGAACTTTGCTCCTGCAAACGACGCTTTTCCAAGATACCCGCCGTGACGTGCAGCCCAACAATCGTAAGCATTCCAAGCCCCGTTGCTCCGATCCATACGGGCGATTGCTCCAACTGAATCACGCCCAACATTACATGAAAAACCAGCAGCGCGTATGCCAAATAGACCATGATATGTAGGCTTTTCCAGACTTTCGGGTGTAAATTTTTCAACCAGAAATCATGGCTGGTAGCCGCCATCAGAAACAGAATCAGCAAGGCGAAAAAACCCAGCACCTGAAACGGAAACAATGCAAAGGAATCGTAATTTGTATTCGATAGAAAAATAGACAGTAAGGGATCGGTATTGCTCAAAGCGTGAAATTGCACGGTATTAAAAATTCCATGCGTCAAAGCGATCAAAAACATGGTAACACCCAGGTGGCGGCGGTTGTAGAGCAAAGGCATGAAGCGCGCGTCCATGCGCGTGAGGGGTCCAATGCTTAGGATGACGTGCAGCATCAGAAACGCCAGGGTACCCGTAGCGCGGATGATGAGCGTTTCCGGGGTGACATTCGGATAAAAAATTAGTTGCAAAACGGCAAAAGCCAGCAAATACAGCCCAATCAGCCCGACCATAATCCAGTCGTAGCGGCGCTTCTGGCGATTCCACTGCACCGTTGTATAATTGACACTCATTTTTTGAACATTATTTTTTGAAAGACCGTTTGGTCAATCGGGTTTCGGATTTCTAATAAAAACGGCTGTTTTACAAGCAAAGCGCTGTCTAATCCGAAGCGCTGCGTTCCTTTCGCGCCCAAGCTTCCCAGAAATGCGTTTTGCCAAAAAACTTGCGCCGAAGGAATGTTAAGCGGCTTTTTTAGCTTGATTTCCAATTGTTTATCTGATAAAGCAGGCTGGGTTCTTATCGAAGCGACCAACCACTCATTTTCCTGCGTTTGCTCAAGGTTGGGCAAAGCTATCGGCGTATTTTCAATCAAATTCGGCTGCCATCCTTTTTTCAGCAACACCAAAATCGCCAGCACAAAACCAACGGGTAACAGGAATGCCCAAACCTGCCAAACCAAGCGATGCCTTTTGCGGAGTTCAGGAACCATGCTTGTTCATTTTTAAGAGTTTAATCAATAGCGCTACCCATAAGCCCATCGAAGCGGGCAAAAGCAATAGCCGTGTGCGCCAGGAAGCCCCGTGCATATTGTGATCCAGGCGATCTGCGCCCCGAAAGACAAACCACAAACCAAATAGCAACCCAATGCTGAGGTAGAAATAGAAAAGCGTGACGAATATTTTTGCTACAATCATAAAAGGTATTGTTTCATGGTTTCACAAAATCCTTGTTTTGAAGGGTCAATGGTCAATTTCACCAGATTCGAGCCGAGACGAATTTCGGAAAAAAAGGCAACAACTTCATTTTTAAGGCCTGGTAAGTTATTCGCAATTGTTCGATTCTTTCTTCCACTTTTCGGAATCTACAGCCCAATGATTTGCCTTCTAAAATAGGTATTAAGGATTCTATGGCGTTTTTAGCAAGCGCAATTTGTTCACTACCGAAAGCAGCCAATTCTTGTTCGAGCATTTCTAACTCCTTCCGTTCTTCTACCGAGCATCGCAGCGAACCAAATGTAATCAATCGCCGCAAAGACTCTACTTCCTGTTTCCAAAAAATAAGCTCGTTTTTCCAATCTTTTACTTTAGGTAGAAAAATTTGCTTCGCCGACACGATCCACAAATTAGGTGTTAAATGCATCTCTCTCATGCTACATATGAAATTTGAGATGTGAGGTATGAAAGTTTTCTTATTTCAACTTTCACATTTCACATTTGGTTAAGCTTCATTATACATTTTCAATACAGTTTCGCGCAATTGCTTGCCGGTGTCCGTCAGCAAAAAGTGGATTGAATCGGCGACCGTCTCCGCGCTGACCCACTTACTGGCATCGGCATTGGGCATGGCGCTGCGGTTCTGCGGTGTATCAATGGTGCTGGGCACAATCACGGAAGCCTTAATTCCCTTGCCTTTGCCGTAGGCGTTGATGATTTCAGCGAGGTACATCACCAGCGATTTGGACAAGCCGTATGCAACCGAATGCAGGGCATCTTTTGCCTGAAAGCCCGGGCGTGAACCGATGAGCATAAACTGTCCGCCACCATTTTTTTCAAAATAAGGCAGCAAGGCTCGCACCACGAAGTAGCTTGTTTCAAAATTCAGTTTGTACATTTTTTGCAGCGCCGCCGCATCGGTTTCTTGCAAATCGCCCATCGCAAATGCCCCAACCAACAACACGGCTGCCTGAATATCGGCATCGCCAGTAGTAATTTGTTGGATATAAGCGTTCACCGCAGCTTCATCAGTCAAGTCAACCGCAGCGACTTCTGCGCCCTCCAAACCTTCTGCATTGCGGGCAGTTGCCAGGACGCGATAATTTTCACTTTGAAATTTTTTCACCACCGCGCTACCCAAATTGCCGGAAGCGCCCGTCACTAATATTGATTTTTTCATTTTGTTATCATTTATTATTAATTCAAAATCACTCAACCTCCTTGTCTTCCTGTCCCCTTGTCTCCTTGTCTCTTAGTCACCTGTTCTCCGAGTTCCAACAAATCCTTCGGTCCCAGCACTTCGTATGTTGCATTGTCATGCTGTTGCCCCGACATATAGCAATCCATCGTCAGGCAATTGCCGTTGTGCGTCCAGCGATACCAGCGGCGGTAGAGAAATCCTGCCAGATTCATCGCTGCAATCGGACCCAAAAAGTACAACCACCAGCCCGTCCATACATTCGCCGGATAAGCCGAAGCAATCGTTCGTGCCGGATTCATGCTCATACCGGAATAAGGCGCTTCAAAAGTAATGTAAATCACCAGCAAACCGCCAACAAAAAAACCGGTGTAAGGTGCCAGTTTCTTATGATTGCTTAATATCAAAACCATCCCAAAAAGCACAAAAGAAATCAGCATTTCCAAACCCAAAGCAGTCCAGATACCCGCTTTGCCAGGAATAGTCACAGCGTAATTTACGGCAGCAATCGAAATAAAATCGAATGCCAGCCATTTGAATAGTAAAATCCCTGCGGTACCGCCGATGAATTGAGCCAGAATGTACCAAGCCGCATCCGTTGGGCGAATTCGGTCTAATTGTAAATTGGTCAAAGTCACTGCCGGATTCATGTGTGCCCCTGAACGCTTGCCCCACCTGGAATAAATCAAGCTAATTGCTGTTAAACCCATGGTTATTCCGATTAAAAAGCGTCGAAGAATCGGTATATCAATTGCTGCCCGAATCGGCAAATCAGGGTGTTCAATGAGAATCGTAAACAATGCTGCCGATACCATAAACATCCCCAATGCCCAGGCTTCAATCAAGTAAATGTGCCAGTTTTTTTGTAATGCTGTCCACATGGCTGGTGTTTTGGTGTTTTAGTGTTATTGTGTTTTGGTATGGAGGGAGATACGATAATACCATCGCACAATAACACCATAGTACAATCAATTGAGTGAAATACTTTTTTCCATCTTTGACGCCAACTTTACATTTGCATCCATTTCCAACAGTACCTTTAGCAACATGCCAACGGACCAGGCTTGTTGCACGCAGCCCTTGCCTGACGCCGGATTCAGCCCATCGAAGATTTCGGAAATGCCGTGCAGACAATTATCCTCGTAGAAATGTCGCTTCAGCCCCGCCATTTTCGATTCGATTTCTTTTTTGGCTTTCGCCGAATATTTATTGGTTTTCAGGTACGCCAGCGCGTACTCACCCCACAGGAAAGCCCACACCGTGCCTTGGTGGTAAGCCGTATCGCGCTGCCATTGATCGCCGCTGTAAGTTGGCTTGAAATCTGGATGCTTGGGGTTCAAAGAACGCAAACCCAAGTCGGTGTACAAATGTTGTTCAACAATATTCAAAACAGCCTTCGCTTCTCTATTTGTCAATAAATCAAAAGGCAGGCTGATCGCATAAACCTGATTGGGTCGAATGGAATCGTCTGCCCAGCCATCGGGTGTAACCACATCGTTCAAATAGCCTTTTTCATTGATAAAAAACTGGCGAAACGCTTTTTTTACTTTCTCGGCAAGATTCGCAAAGGTTTTACCGGAATGCCCCAATTGCTCGGCAAATTGTGCATAAATTTGTAAAGCATTGTACCACAGTGCATTAATCTCTACCGGACAGCCCTGTCGCGGTGTAACTACATAATCGCCCACTTTGGCATCCATCCAGGTAAGTTGCACCAGCGCTTCGCCGCCAAAAAGCAAACCCTCCGATGTGACGTGAATATTGTACCTCGTACCATTGATGTGCGCTTCCAGAATTTCAGTCAGGCTTGGGAAAACTTCTTCAATAAATTCCAAATCGCCAAATTGCTTAAAATATTCGTACAACACCACAAAGAGCCACAGCGTCGCATCAAACGTATTGTACTCTGGCGCTTCGCCCTGGTCAGGAAAGCGGTTGGGCAACATCCCGCGGTCGAGGGATTTCAAAAAAGTGCGCAAAATAGATTTCGATTCTGCTTGCTTCCCAGCGGCAACCGTCAGGCCGCGCATGGCAATCATCGTATCCCTGCCCCAATCGGTAAACCAGTGATAGCCAGCGATCAGCGAGTAGCTATCGGTTGATTTGCGGTGTACCAGGAACTGATTTCCCGCCACGGCGAGGTCGCGCAGAAAATCATCATTCGTATCAAATTCCAGGTTTTTCAAACGAGCTAATTCCCTGTTTTTCAATTCAATCGGCGACTGGTTTAAAATTTCCGCATCGGTTGTAAAAATCAAATATGCTTTTTCACCGGCTGCCAAATCCATTGCGATTTTGCCGATGCTTTTTGCATCTTCCTGAAAATCAAGCCCTCGCGCCTGTTCTTGTTCTAATTCAAAATTTTTAAACCAAGCCGCTTGCGCCTGAAAATCTCCTTTGGAAAAGTCCACATAGAAAGGCTCAGCGCCGTAATGCGGATAAATTTTCAAGCGCCGTTTTTCAAGCTGTTCTGCAAAAAAATCGAAATAACTGCTCTCGTGAAAGGTGCTGTGGTAATCGCGATAGACGAACAAAGGATTTAATTCCAACCAAATTGGGTTGCTGCCTTCATTTTCGTATTCTACCACCGTTGTATTCGAGCCATGCGCCATAAAAACGGTTTTGGCAATTTTGACACCCTCTATGCTGAAAGTCACTTTTGGCAAGGGGTTTCGCTCAAAGCTTTCGAGCATCTTGTACCCTTGCGGATGGATCACGCCCGGATAGCGATTGGTAGAAATCGAAAAAACGCTGTTGCGATTGAACATCACCGCCTCTTCCACTTTGGAGACCAGCAAGCGCCGGTCGGTCGGTGGATTGAAAGCAGCCACCAGCAAGCCGTGGTAGCGCCTCGAATTTGCGCCCGTAATCGTGGAGGAAGCGTAGCCCCCGATGCCGTTGGTCACCAGCCATTCTTTGCCGGCGAGCTCCTCGTAGGTTGGATTTTTGAATAGTAACATTGCGTTATTTTGAAATCTGGCGGACTTTAAAAGTTTGCCAGATATAAGATGATTGACGTGAAGTTTGGCACATCTTGAAGGTGCGCCAAACGTTTACCAGCCAGATGTATCAATCAACTCCGCGACCAGACCCGTCCAGCCGGTTTGATGCGAAGCGCCCACGCCTCTGCCGGTATCGCCATGAAAATATTCGTAAAATAAAATCAAATCGCGGTAGTGCGGGTCAAAATGATATTCGTTGTAATTGCCATGAATAGAGCGTTTGCCGAGTTCGTCGCGTTTAAAAATGGAAATCAGCCTGTGCGCAATATCATCCGCCGCCTGTTCCATCGTAACCCAATTGCCAGAGCCTGTCGGGCATTCCACTTTACAAGATTCGCCGTAATAGCTGTGGAAATTGCGCAAAGCCTGCACAATCAAGTAGTTCATCGGCATCCAGACGGGACCGCGCCAATTGGAATTACCACCGAACAAGCCGGTGGTAGATTCGCCGGGTTCGTATTGCAAGCCAAATTGCTGCCCCTCAATATTCACTGCATAGGGCGTTTCGTGTTTTTTGGATACCGAGCGGATGCCGCCTTTACTCAAGAATTCATTTTCGTCCAATAAAGCCTTGAGCAAATGCTCCAGTCGATGCTTTGGCACCAATGAGAGCAGCAGGTCTTTGCCATCATGCAAATCATCTACCACCAGGTATTGCTGGTTCTCCTTGCGATACTTCTGGAACCACTTGAGGCGGAGATGGAAATCGGGTAGTTTTTTCAATTTTTCATTATCCAGAACCAGTACGGCAAACAGCGTGGAAAGCCCCACCAGCGAGCGCACCTTGAGCGGGATGTAGCGATTGTTGGGCAAAGCCAGAATATCGTAGAAGAAGCCTTCTTCTTCGTCCCAAGCACCCGTCCAGTCTTCGCTGATGCGATTCAGAGATTCTGAAATATAAACAAAATGCTCGAAAAACTTGGTAGCTACGTCCTCATAAGCCACATCATCTTCTGCCAAAATCAGCGCCATTTCCAGCATATTCAAGCTATACATCGCCATCCAAGCCGTGCCGTCCGCTTGCTCCAGATAGCCGCCGCCCGGAATGTAGCTGCTGCGGTCAAACACGCCGATATTGTCCAAGCCGAGAAAACCGCCTTCAAACACGTTGTTGCCCTGATGGTCTTTGCGGTTCACCCACCAGGTGAAATTGAGCAGCAATTTTTGGAAAACGCGCTTCAGGAATTGCTTGTCGTCCTTGCCGTTGCGGGCTTTGTCCATTTTGTAAACTTGCAAGCAAGCCCAGGCGTGCACCGGCGGATTCACATCACCGAAAGCCCATTCATAGGCGGGTAGCTGCCCGTTGGGGTGCATATACCACTCGCGCAGGAAGAGAATCAATTGATTTTTAGCGAATTCCGCATCTACCATCGAGAGTGGAACACAGTGAAAAGCCAAATCCCAAGCCGCGTACCAGGGGTACTCCCATTTGTCGGGCATCGAGACAATATCCTCATTGTTCAAGTGCATCCAGTGGTTGTTGCGTCCGTTTTTCCGACTGGCGGGCGGCGGCAATTGCCCGGGGTCGCCATTGATCCAGCGGGGCATATCAATGTTGTAATATTGCTTGCTCCACAGCATTCCGGCGAAAGCCTGGCGCTGGATGTTTGCTACATCTTCGTTTTTGCTCTTTTGAAATGGACGATAAAATTCATCGGTTTCCCGAATTCTGGTGTTGAAAGTAGCTTCAAATTCTTTTCCAAACGGACTTTCTTTGCCATTTTGCTTGCTCAAGCGCAGCCGGATTTCTGCTTTTTCACCCGGCACCAAATGAAAATGGTATAGCGGCGCGAATTTCGTCCCTTCTTTCTTTTCGGAAAGCCATTCGTAGTCATTGTTAATCACCGCATGGTGGAAGGCATCTTTTACAAAAGGCGTAGCGTTGGGCGTGCCAAACAAACGTTCGGTATTCGTCTCATTTTCAGTGAATAAGACACGTTCCGCTTGTTCAAAATAAAGGTGATAAGCACCCAATTTTGGGTGTTCGGCAATGGCGCAATTTTTATCCTCCCCGCATCTGCGAATGCTTGGTTTTTCATTTAATAAGCCAAAAGACCAGCGATTTCTGAACCAGAGTGTCGGGAGTAATTTGATATGCGCGTCTTTATTACCGCGATTGTAAATCGTGATGCGAATGCAAATATCTTCTTCCGAAGCTTTGGCGTATTCGGTGAAAACGTCGAAATAATTATTGGTATCAAAAACTGGCGTATCCAACAATTCGTATTCGCCTTCCAATTTGGAACGATTGCGATTGGTATGTACCAAATCCTCATATGGGTACGCCTCGTGCGGGTATTTGTACAAATGCTTCATGTAGGAATGCGTCGGCGTGCTGTCCAAGTAGTAATACAATTCCTTCACATCCTCGCCGTGATTGCCTTCGGGACCATTCAATCCGAACAATCTTTCCTTCAAAATCGGGTCTTTGCCGTTCCAAAGTGCAATTGCAAAGCAAAGATTGCACAACTCATCGCTGATGCCCGCGATGCCATCTTCGCCCCAACGATACACCCGCGAGCGCGCATGGTCGTGTGGGAAATAATCCCAAGCCGTACCGCCCTCACTGTAATCTTCGCGCACCGTGCCCCACTGGCGTTCACTGAGGTAGGGGCCCCATTTGAGCCAATTTTTTTCGCCAGAGTAGTTTTCCTGGAGTCGTTTTTGTTCCTGGTTCATAAGTTTTTGATTGGAATGATGGAATATCGGAGTGTTGGAGTAGTGGAATATTGGAGTAGTGAAGTGCCTGCCAGCATTGCATTTCTCCAATATTCCAATCCTCCATTTTTAACCATTATCTTCAAATCCGGGGTACAGCGTCATGCCGCCATCCACAAAAATCGTTTCGCCGTGAATGTAATCGGATTCATCGCAGCAAAGCCACGCGCACACATTCGCAATATCCTGGGTCTCGCCCACACGCTTGTACGGAATGAGTTTCAGCAAGCGTTGTTCTGCTTCGGGCGTATGCCAGGCGGAGGTGTTAATCGGGGTTTTGATAGCGCCGGGAGCAATGCTGTTCACGCGAATTTTCATCGGACCCAACTCTTGCGCCAATGATTTCATCATCAGCATCACGCCACCTTTGGAAGCCGCGTAATTAATGTGTCCCGCCCAGGGAATGATTTCGTGCACCGAACTCATGCAGATGATTTTGCCCAATGACCTTGAAATTTCCGGGCGAGGACCTCTGCGCACAAACTCGCGTACCGCCTCCTGCGCACACAGGAATTGTCCGGTGAGATTGACATTCAATACAAATTGCCAGTCTTCCAGCGTCATTTCCAGGAATGGCGCGTCTTTTTGCAAACCCGCATTATTCACCAAAATATCTACCGTACCGAAGGTATCAATCGCTGTTTGGAACATTGCTTTTACCTGGTCTTGCTGGCTCACGTCGGTTTTGTATGCAATCGCATTGCCGCCCGCCGCTTTGATGGTTGCTACGGCTTCGTCCGCGCCTTTGCTATTACCCGAATAATTTACTAGTACATTCGCACCTTCCTTGCCCAGACCGACTGCACAAGCCATTCCGATGCCAGAGCTCGCGCCCGTCACAATGGCGGTTTGCCCTTCTAATCTTTTCATTTGTTGTTGCATCTTTTATTTTGTTTTTTATTATTGGAATTTAGCGGCAAGCTATGAGCCGCAAGCGGCAAGTCTATTTGAGTTTCGGCTCTCGCGGCTTGTGGCTTTTTTCTTGCGGCTTTACATTTTACCTTACTTTTATCAATCGAATGTCCACTTCCCAATCCACGTATTTCCATTCTTCGCTTTTCCTAAGTTTGGCTACCAATTCTTCAAAAGCATCGGCGTGTTCAGGTGCGTATTCAAACCAAGTTAAAAAATCAAATGGCTCTCCAACGTCCCGACAATGGTATAATTTCCGTGCAATAGCGGGCAAATATTGTAAGCCCGTTGCGGTATGCTTGGAATCGGTTTCAAAAATTTTCCGGCGTTCATCTTGCGCCAATGCCCACCAATCGGTTGATTTTCGGATGGGAATAAGCGCGGCACAAGTGGCTTCCGAGCGCCCCAAATCTGCTTGAATGGCTCGGAGTTGCGCTACTTCGTCCTTTTCGGCGTAGCGCACATTGCTGGTAAAGCCTTTCAAAATCCAGATGCCGCCTTTGGTTTTGACCGGCGAACTGGGGAGTATTTGCAAATGCGTGACTGTTTCCAGCGGCGCTCCCACGACCGAACGCATCCGTGTGACCTGCCATTCGCCACTCGCTCCACCAATGAAATCGAAGAAATTGGTTGTCATATTTTTTTATTTAGCGACAAGCCATAAGCCGCAAATTACAAGCCTTGCAGCTTGCTTCTTGTTGCTTGTTACTTGTGGCTTACCACCTTACCACCATTTTTCGTCCGAATTTTATACAATCCCGTATGCGCCGTGAGGTACAAGGTTTTGCCGTCATCGCCCCAAGCCATATTCGCCGGACGTTCTGGACCAATGATTTTTCCCAAATACTTGCCCTGCGGTGAAATAATCCACACGCCACCCGGCGCTGAAGAGAAAATAAATCCTTGATTATCAACCTTTACGCCATCGAGCGCTTCATCATCATCGGTTTGATTCATGTCAAAGAAGATTTCGCCTTTGCCAAGCGTGCCATCGGATTGTACGGGGAAGCGCCACAGCGTTTTCGTATGATGAATATCTCGAATATCCCAGTTGCTGACGTAGAGGTACTGTTCGTCCGGTGAGAAAGCGATGCCATTGGGACCGCCTAAATCGGTAGTTAGCAGTTCGGTTTTGCCATTTTTGATGCGGTAAACGCCTTGCGAATTTAATTCTTTTTTAGTATCATTATATGCTTTTGGCAAACCATAAGGTGGATCGGTGAAGTAAATGGTTCCATCCGATTTTATTACAACATCATTCGGACTATTTAGTCGTTTACCATTATAATTATCAGATAAAACCGTAATTGGACCTTTCTTTTCGTGCCGAATGACGCGCCGATTGCCGTGTTGGCAAACGACCAGCCGGCCTTCCGAGTCAATCGCTAAGCCATTCGAGCCAGGCTGGTGATATTCGCCTATATTAAATCCTGTATAACCAGATTTAGTGATGTAAATAGAAATATTACCCGAAATGGGGTCGTATTTATAAATTACATTCGTATTGGGGTCGCTGAATAATAAAAAGCCATCGGGATGCCAAACCGGACCTTCCGTGAATTGAAAGCCATCCGCCAATTTTTCAATCTTTACATTTGCATCTAAAACATTATCTAATTCTTTATCAATCTTTACAATTTGACCTAAATTTTGCCAATCGGCGCGTTTCGGCGCGGTTTTGTAAAAATCCAAAGTCGCTGAGCGAATCCAAATGTAATTCGTTGGTAAATCCGCGATTGGACCGTTTGTTCCCAGAATTGCTATTTGAAATTGCTGCCCCGGCTGCGCATTTTGCGTCAACACCACGCGATTCCGAGCGTTGAAGCCCTTCGCCACGCCTTCGCCCGATTGCCCAAAGGTTTTATTTAATTTGCCATTCACCCAGATTTCGGAATAATCATCCACCACGATTTCAAAAACAACCGTCGAGCCTGTCGGGTCAAAATCGCCCACTTTGTTTGGAATCGTCACATTCATGCGATACCACACAAAAGAAGCCAAGCCCGTGCCACGGCGTTCTTCCAGCTTCGTTGGATCAAGTGTTATCCATTTACTATCATCAAAATTGGCAGCGCCTGCTTTTGGCATTAAATCCTGAGTATGAATGGTTTTGCCCGTTGGATATAATAACAGCGGATCATTTTTATCAGGTCCAGGTGCATTAAATTTGGCATCGACCAGCTTCGCATCACTGTATTTCCAGGTAGCTTTGACCAATTTTGCTCCTTCATTCGTGCGCAAGTCCACTATTGCATTCGGCTGCCCGATGGCAAGCTCGCGGCTCTCCTGCCCGAAAGCATTGATACTTATGATAAGGAATATAATATTTATGATATTTTTCATGTTTTTTATTTTTTGGAAGGTAGTGGGATTAGGGTAGAGGGAAGAAGGACTGTTCCGAAATCCCTCTACCCTCTACCAACATCCCTCTACTCCATTATTGCAAAAACTTCGCGCTCACACCCGCCTGGGCAATTTCGGCATCCTGGTCGGCACTTGCTGCACCGCTCACGCCAATGCCGCCAATCACTTTGCCTTTGTAAATAATCGGCACACCGCCCCGCAGCATATTTTCACCCACTGTAATTAAAGAAGTACGCCCTTTTAGAATGTTTTCTTCCAGATTTTTGGAGGGCATTTTGAACAGCGCCGCCGTGCGGGCTTTACCGTGCGATACTTCAGAAGCGATTGGAAATGTGCCATTTAGACGTTCGAGTAAAACCAGATTTCCACCGGCATCCACGATAGCAATAGCGCCGCCGGGAGCGTTGTTGGTTTTGGCAAATTCTACCGCTTTTGCCATGATTTCTTTGGCGCCTTCCAGGGTCAGTTCGTAGGTTTCGACCACCTGCGCCTGTATTTGAATGCTTGTAATAAGCAATGTAATAATTAGAAAAAGACGATTTTTCATGTTTTTTGAATGTTTGTATCGGCGAGCTTTAGTCGCCATTTTCGTGAATAATTCGGCGGCTGAATTTAATTTGCCGGCGTATCATACCCCACTTGCTTGCCTGCTCTTTTTTCCACCAAACCAGGCCAGTAGCCATCCGCCAATTTTACATTGCCCGGTACGTCTTCTTTGAAGAGTCGGTCTGCTTGTTTCGAGTGCTGGAGCATCAGGCGACCATCCACAATCTGGAAAATCGTCGGGTCAATCGGGCGCAATTTGTTGCGGCTCACCGCGTAAGCGCAGTAGCCACCGTATTGCGGTTTGTACTTTTCGGCGTTGTCTTTGAATTCATTTTGATTTTCCTCGCTTGAAAACCAGTACGTTGCGCCGTCCACGCGGGCGGTGAACTGCGGGTTGCCTTTCACAGGCTTGTTTTCTTTGAAATACGCCACCGGGTCGTAGCCTTCCAGAATCAGGCGGTCTTTTTTCTCCTCCACATTCACGAGGTAGCGTTTTTCCTCATCAGTTACGATTTGCTTACCTTTATTGCCAGCCACCAAAGCCCAATATTTATCAGCTTTTACAATATTGCCAGGCACGTCTTTTTCCCAGCCGCGCACCGCACGGTCGTTGTGTTGAATGTACAAGCGACCATCCACGATAGACCAGGTGTCAATGATAATCGGTGCAATGCGCCCCAGCGACACCGCGTAAGCGCACCAGCCGCCGTACTGCACTTTGTATTTCTCTGGATCAGCATCAAACAATGCCTTGTGTTCTGCCGAAGCAAACTGGTAAATCGCGCCTTTGAAGGTAGATTGGAATTCTTTTACACCTTTTACGGGCATACTGTCGGTAAAAAATGCCACGGCATCGTAGCCATCCAAGATAACACCATCCGAATTTACATTCGCAAAAGTGTCGGGATCAGCCGCAGGCTTGATGTCTTCCTGCTTGGTCGGTTTTTGACAAGCAACCATTACAGTTAAAAATAAAATTGAAATGCTGAGAAGCGTTTTCATAAAATAGAATGAATTTTTGTTAATAACTGAGATTACGCATTAGAAAAATTAGGAAAAAAAAGTTCTTTGACAGTTACGACCTTTGAGGGATGAAATTTCCAGCTACTTTCGAGTTGTATGTGGACTATTT
>JANRME010000252.1:0-5037 GCA_033761835.1 Saprospiraceae bacterium | reverse complement strand
GGGGTGGATTCATAATATTTGTTAAGCATGATGCCATCTTTTGATCGCATAAAAGTTATAGTTTTTAATTTTTTTCAAAAAAAATAAATCAAAAAAAGATCATAATGTATTTACTCCGCTGTTCATGAAAATTCTGATCCTCACTCCCTGGTATGCTCCTTTTATCCATCCGCGCGCGCATCGCTGGACGGTTTTGGCGGAGCATTGGGCCGGCGAAGGACATGAGGTGCAGGTGCTGACCGCCCGAAACAGGAACCATCCGGTGGAGGAAACAATCAATGGCGTTCGGATTTGTCGTTGCGGTTACGATTCATTAAAAGAGTGGGTATATAACCGTTTTTCTATCCGACAAGCGCGCGGGCGGGTAGGCAACCCGCCGCGAGCGGCCGGTTTTGGGGAGCGCCTTTTGAATGCGGTTTACCGGAATATCTGGAAAAACCTCTTTTTTCCCGACGATGCCTGTCTTTGGTATTTTCCGGCAAAAAGGCAGCTTGGTGCGATGCTGCAGAAAGAAAACTACGACGTATTAATCAGCGTCTCTCTGCCGTTCACCACACATTTGATCGGGTATACCGTGTTAAAAAACATGCCTGACAGACCGCGCTGGATTGCCGACATCGGCGATCCGTTTGCTTTTCAGGCCCTTGCGCCCAACAACCGTTTGTTTTATGGTAAATTAAATCGCTGGTGGGAGCAACGTATCCTACAGGCAGCGGATGCGTGCACCGTGACCACCATGGCTACGCTTCAATTGTACAGGAAGAAATTAGGCGCAACAGCCGTGCGTAACATGCGGGTTATTCCACCTTTATTAAAAACGTCTTTTCTCCTGCAAAAAGAAATAAAACGGACCACCAGGCGGTTAAAAATCGGCTATTTCGGGGCTTTGTATGCCCCAACGCGCACACCGGATGCATGTTTGGCCTGGCTGTCGGGATTGAAATCACTGGCGCCCGATTGGTATGCATGCCTGGAAGTTCATTTTTACGGTGAAATTTTCCCGGAGTTTTACGATCAATTAAAGGCGGAATCAGCCATTCATCTGCACGGATTGCGCTCGCGCGAGGAATGCTGGCAGGCCATGCAGGAAATGGATATTTTGCTCAATATCGGCAATACCACCGATTTTCAACTTCCCAGCAAAGCGGTGGAGTATCTGGCTGCCGGCAAACCCGTCTTGCATTTTTCGTATGTATCCGGCGATCCTTTTTCCGTTTTTTTTGCACAGATTTTGCCGGATTCACATTTTTTCATCCTGAATACTTCAGGAAATACATTCGATGACAGGCGGTTGTCAGCAAGTCTTCAATGGTTGCAGGAAGAAAAAACCGGGATTGCACCGGAGATGCTTGCGCCTCATTTGCAGCCCTACCGGGTGGAAAGTATTGCCCGTTCGTACGAGGCGTTGTTTTAAAGGGCTGTTATGGGCTAATATCGCGCGGGGCATTAAAAGCATACTGACCTCCTCCCAGAAATCCGGCCCCTATCTGTGTTCCCAAGAAAAGGCCAGTTCTGACAGAACAGGTCAGTGGGAAAAAGCAATAAAAAAAAGGCGATAGTGATGTTATTTGATTTCATAAACATAAAATTTGTTATTTTTAAAATCCAAAAACCTGTTTGGCATCAATGCTGCACAGCCTGATACTTTGATATTGTATTTCTGGCTTAGCGAGCCGTCAAGCACAACAACTTCAGAACGACCTGGCCTTGACCCAAAATACATAATTTTATCGCCAGCTACATTCAAGTCTCTTACTAATAAGCCATCCGTATTTATTGCATTTCGAAAAATACCATCACGGGTATAAATTAACAAAAAAAACTCGTTTACATTATTTACTTGTTTCCTGCCTGAAATGAAAAGATTTTCACCTGCTAAAAAGGTAGTACGTGTATGAAAATTACTGTCAATTGTGATTCTTTTACAATCAGGCTTTCGCAGATTATTGTCCAATTTACACCAGGAAAAAACATTGGTTTTCAATGGATCTTGATCAATTAAATTGATTTCCTTATCTCCCCGAAACATCCGGCTTCCTAAGCCGCATGTGGCTGGTAAATCAGGCGCAATTAAATGCGCCAAGTTCAGGTTTTCATCATACACACTATATCCATAATTACACCCACCGCCTTCAACTGCGACGGGTATGGTAATAACAAGTGGATCGGATTGCAGAACAACTTCGTTATCAAGGACCAGGTCAACTATTGCAATCTGAATAGAATCTGTGAAAGTGAGCTGCCCGTCTTCAGAAATAGCATATTTAGAGATAATACGAAAGCCATGTATATATTTGCCCGGTTCATCAAGAGATGAGTCTCCCCTAATAAACTGCTCAAGTATAATATTCCCCTCATCCATGTAAAGCGGTGTTGAAGCATGCGGCAGGACAATACGGTACTTGTTTTTTACGTACACCTCATTAATAGAATCAAAAGGAACATTATTCTCCAAGCATCTCCGACGTATAGTAAAAGGTTGACTACCAATACGTTCATCAAATGAAACATATAGCAGTTGTTTTGGTCCAAATTCAATAGAATCGGTCAAGACGAATTGAGCTTGAATTTTCCCATAAAGGGAAAACACCGCCCCAAGCAAGATGATTTTAATAAGCATCATAAAATCTCTATGATAAAGTAACAACTTAGGTACACGGCCTAAGTCCTTAATGTGGTTTAGAATTTTTTTTTCTTGGCATAGTTCAGAATACCTGCCAAGTAGTGTTTCCACCTTGATCTTGACTGGAAGCACTGAAATAAAGTGCCACCCATGTCAAAAAAAGAGAGGTCAATTCAATAGGCCCCTCCAACGCCCAGCCCGAAAATAGCAAATGATTATGATCTTAATCGTTCTTTGACTACGCAGTAAAGACCTTAAAAAGACATACTTTTTGAGATGAGTCGCTATTTTCTTTGCAAACGCTCTATCTATTGTATTTTGATATTATTTTTCATTTTCAAAAGTTATTTTTGATTTGATAAAATCATTTTCAAACGAATATTTCAGGTAAACTTCGCCTGAAGATTTGCTAAATAAGAAACCTTGTGAATTAACACTATGTATTGAGGGCATTTCTTCAAAAGAAAGCTTTCGTTTGTATTTATTGTTTTCATAAAAGTCATATATAATAACGTCAGTAGTACGATCGCTGTTAAATATAGAGGTATTAAAATATTTTCCTGCTATTAAGTCAGTGCTGCAGCCCAAATCAACATCGCTATCAATAAACCGTGTATTGTGCTTTGTATCGTATACGATCAAACGATTGGGTAGGTATCCTTGCTGCTCCCACCCATAAGGGCCGCCCGATTTAAACAAAACAAACCGCCCGTCATCCGAGATAACAGGACGGTCGCCATTTATATCCCATATTGGAGATTGTTTTACAAAATTACCTTCACGATCAAAAATTAATATGGTGGAATGAGATGAAATGTTGCGCCCGGCCTTATTCAAGGTAGCTAACTCGTACAAAATTGCGACATAGTTCCTGCCTTGGAGAGAAACAGTATAAAAACTTAACAGATTAAAAGGTTGAAGTTTAGATGCAGCGAAATGATTGTTTTCTGATACCAGTTCTATTGAGTTAAGGTACCGAATCTGTTTCATCGTATCTAATTCGTAAATTGGGGTACCTTCATATTCCAGTCGTCCGGAAATTTTTGCGTCAAATCTTCCAAACGGATTTAACTCGACAGCATCAATCGTTTTTACTAATTGATTAGACACCGAATCATAAAATTCAACCTTGCTTCGGGCATGATTTGGCACTTTAACAATCCGTATATATTTGAAGAATTTATCAGCATCACCCTGCGCTCTAATATCAAGAGCAGAAACAAAAAAAATGATAATGATGCATACCATTTTGAAATAAATTCGATCAAGTATCATACCCAGAATGATTAAATAAATTAATCTGACTATCCGCATATTGTGTACCAATTCCTGTTTTTTATTCTTTACTACTTTAGATAGTAAGGTGTCATATTTGTTACGTCCGAAAATGGCACTTGAAACTCATTCAGTCCCCAAATTAGCCCTAAAATTGGATTGCTTGATTTCCACACATTACTAGTAATTCGAGAACCAAAATTATTCATAGCATTTTGCACCTCAATATTATTATGGGTATCTCCAAGTGCAATATAGCCTCTTTCAGTGCCATCTTGAGACAAGACAATAAGCATAGAAATTAGTGTATTTCTAAGGTCTGATTCTAAAGTTGCGGGTGAAACTGCCGAACTAAAAGCAATAACAAAAAATGGTGGAGGTTTTTGAACATCCGGATAAAAGTTATTTAATAACATATTATTATTGTCAGGGTGACGTTGAAACCCCCTCAATAAATTAGAAGCATCAACAATTTTACGCAATTCATCTGTGTTTAAATATACCTTCATCTCTCCCAAGCCTGTCACTAAATCATAAAACACCAAATTAGGTCTTCCATCAATATGCCCTCTCATGTGAAACTGATTTACTACCAACAAATCTGTTTGACCAGAGTGTTTGTCAAAAGTATCAATCATTTCTCCATGGGTTACTACAAATCTTGAAGGCAAATACATAGAAATCAAGTTTCTAATTACGATTTCAAAACCAGTACCTTTATTTGTATTATTTTTAAAGGTGCTTCGGATTATTGCTGTTTCGGCTTTAATCTGTTCTGATAGTTTTTCCAGATATAGTGATAGGCTCATGTCAGAATTTAGGTTTAGAATTTCTCGTCTATACAGGTAGTAATTTGAAAGTTTTTTGTGCGACTTAATACTTTCGCCATACTTTTGGGACAAAATCTAAAATTATGCCAAAATTTCAAGTAGTCAAAAGCAAGTATCTTGAAGAACAACTTGCTAACTTAAAAAAAGCACTTCAAGAAAAACTGTCAGAGGCGGATTCAAGTTTCAAATGCAACAGATTTAGTTTTCTTATCGGCCGCTTGATAGAACTCAATAGGTGTTAAAAACCCGAGCGATTTTCGCGGTCTGTTGTTTAAGTTTTCTTGTACGGCTGCGATCACGTTTTCGTCT
>JANRME010000251.1:0-15915 GCA_033761835.1 Saprospiraceae bacterium | reverse complement strand
CTTGATTACCAATTATAATAATAATTTTCGTCCGTGAATCAATTTCTGAATAATCAGACCGGCGTCCCAGTTTTAAAAATTTATGTCCAGGTTGAACCAAAAATAATCCTGCTACATAGTGCTTTTTCGTGCGTCCATACTCGTCTGCAAGATTTGCTGCAATAATTCCTCCAATTGAATGTCCGATGAATATAATTTCATCAAAGACAGTATTATGTTTATTTTTTAAATAATTTAAAGAAGATTCAACAGATTCATGCACCAAGCGTTCTATTTTATTGGGTTTTGGCAAGAAAGTGCCTTGCTGAAATTTAGGAAATAATATAACTTCTCCTGATTCTACTAAATGTCGAATCCAGCCGCCATAACAAGCCGGATTGGATGCACCATAACCATGCAAAAAGACAATTAAGCGTTGCTTTGAATTGGTATCCAGGGCATTATATATGAGCCAATATTTTGCTGCGCCTTTACCAAATTCTTCTATTTGAATATCGGAATTCGCTTTTACATCATGAAATGAAATAAGGATCAAAGTCAAGATTATAATTACAAGCTTGTTTTGAAGCTTAATCATGTTTTTAAGTTTTTATTTACCGATACAACTTCGCATACCTTGCAATATACTTGCCGATGATGTCGAATTCAAGGTTGACGCGGTCGCCGACTTGTAAAGTTTTAAAGGTGGTATGCTCAAAAGTATAAGGAATAATAGCAACCGAGAAAATATCGTGGTGTGGCGCTACCACCGTCAGGCTCACACCATTCACGCTGATCGAGCCTTTATCTACAAGTAAATGTTCTTCGGTAGGCGTGTAACGAAAGCGAAAATACCAGCTCCCATCCAGAGATTCGATGGCAATGCACTCGCCCGTAGCGTCCACATGACCTTGCACCAGATGCCCGTCCAAGCGAGCATTGGCAAGCATCGCACGCTCCAGATTGACAAAATCTCCTTCTTGCAAATCGCCCAAATTGGAGCGTTGGAGCGTTTCTTGTACGGCAGTAACGGTGTGCAAATCTCCATCTAAAGCAATAACGGTGAGGCATACGCCATTATGCGAGACGCTTTGATCTATCTTTAATGCGGAAGAAATCGGCGATTCGATTGTAAAATGTACGTTCGTGCCTTCCTTTCGGATGGATGTAATAACGCCGAGCGATTCTATAATTCCGGTGAACATATTTTTATAAAAATGTAAAGATTTAAAAGTAAAAGGGTATAAAGATATAAGGGCGTATAGGCTTATAGAATAAAAGTGATAGATAAATGATAATAAGCCTATACGCCCTTAAACCCTTAAAAACATTATCGCCCACGAATCAGTTCGATATATCCGCTTAATATCTCAGGATTTAATAAAATACCATTTACACGCCGTTCATATACGCTGCAAGTATAATAATAAACGCCTTCAGCGAGTTCTTCGCCATTCAGATTGGTGCCATCCCAGTTCAGATTCGCATCATTCGTTTGATAGACCAGTTGCCCCCAGCGATTAAACACCTTAAAATCAACACTTTCTATAAAACAAAATGGGAATGGCTGGAAGCTATCGTTCGCGCCATCACCATTGGGTGTAAAAGTATTGGGCAATTCGTAAGTCGGGCAATTATCTATACATACTACATTGCTGGAATCGCTTTCATTTCGATTAAAATCAAAAGCGGTCACGTAATAACAACCCGCCAAACCCTGCTCAGGGCTATGCTCAATACTTGTTTTGGAAGCACCTTCTACACTCGCAACCAGTTGAAATGGAGCATTTTCGGAAGGGGCATAATAAATATTATATCCTGCCACATCATCGGCTTCTGCACAAATATTCCACCTCAAAATATTTACCAAATTATCCTCATCGGTGCAAGCAATTCCCTGATCGCAAATATTGGACACAGCCAGTGTTGGCGGGCAAGGCGGCACATCGTCTCGCGGTATCCCACAAGTTTCTTGTGAAGTATTATAAATAGGATTAATAATTCCTTCTATGCCATAAGTACCAATGCTTTCAATTTTATAGCAATACTGTTGGCCATTTTGCAAACCCTCATCCCGATAACTCATCTGAGAAACGGTCGCCAGCGTGTCAAATATACCTACGGTATTCTTTTTAAATATGATATATTGATAATTATCCCAAGACACTTGCTCCTGCCAACTCAACACAGTAGCCCTATCCGTACCATTCACACTAAGAAATACCGAAGAAGCAGGATTGGTGGTACCTAATGCTTGAGCAGAACTGCCCGTATAAAAGCGAATCTTATAGCTATAAGCCGTACCCGCAGTATTGAGTCCGGTATCCGTAAAACAGGTGTCATTGGCTTGAGCGAATGTTGGGCTGATAAAATTGACCCCAATTGGCTGGAAATCAGCGTCATTAGGATTCACGCCATTTGCTCGTAGCACTTCGTACCGATAAGGTCCAGGATTGAGCATGGTATCCAAATCGGCGGCTTTAGGCTTCGACCAGCAAACCTGAATTTCACCATTTGCAGCGCCTGTTGTCAATACATCTACATTCGTAATGAGCGGGACATCGCGACTCAGTTGCACACAAACCTCCGCTGAAGGCAAACTTTCAAGGATATTGTAAATGTAGCGATTGTCGGTTGTAAAATTGGCAAATTCCGCTAAAATCCGGTAACAGTAGGTGCGCCCGCGCTCTACCGTTTCATCCAAGAAATAATACCTGCCATTTTGCATAGTAACAATCGGCGATAAGGTTAGCTTGGTGTAACCGCGCCCCGCCAAACCAGTGACACAGGTATCGAGCGGGAAAATATTGCTACCTTCTCGTCGCCAAACAGTAAACCCCAGGAATTCCCGTTCCACTACATCTTCGCAGGCATAAGGCTTCAGCCAGGTGACTTCTGTTCGTCCGTTTTCCGATACCGCATCTACATCTTCCGGCGGCGGCCCCACTACTTTTATCCGAATGGTTTTAAGTGTCGCCAAACCACTGGTATCTCCGAAGAAATTATCAGTTGCTTTAAAGACCAAAGAATAATATTGATCAGAAATATGATTACAATCGGTTTGCCAACGAAACTTTTTGACCGTTGGGTCGTCGCGGAAAATATTGTCATTCAACTCAAAAGTTGCTTTATTGGTAGATACCTCAAAAGGGCCTCCAAAAGCGGTCAATCTTACTTTTTGCTTAGTTTCATTAATTGGAGCGGTAGCGCTGACATCTATATTCACGACTTGCCCTGCAATCACACAAATCTCTTCGAATGAAGTTTCTACCACAGGCGGTTCATTCTCACACTCAAATACATTGATTTGCATATCTCTTACGATGGTATCAATCGCAATTCCATCCCTATATTCCACAATGATAATCGCAATATTATACTCTCCCCGGCGCTGGGGGGCGTCCCAAATAATATCACCTTTCACCGGATCAATGGTTAATTGATTCATGGGCCCAGGGTTAATCATATTAGGGAAAATATAATTAGGCACAGGAAGCCCCGCGTCTTGGTAAGGCACAATTAAATGATAGGATAAGCTATCACCTTCGTCTTCGGAGGCGCCAGGATTGTGTGTAAAGCGTTTTCCTACACAGGCCACATCCACCGGAGGCACGGTCAATATCGGGGTATTATTACATCCTTGAAATTGTGGATTCGGAAAGGTATAAGTTGTTTGAATATGAAAACGAATTTGCTCCGAATTAGGAAAATTCACATTCAAAATACCGCCATTTCGGTTTGGGTCATTCATCGAAATCACATAAGTCCCTCTTGAAGGATACGTATGAAAAGCAATATAAATGTTTTTCTTAATATCATTTTCCAAGGGTTCGCCCTGTGGCGGATTACCGGCCCCATTGGTGCGCACCACGCGCTCGCAGAAGCCATCGCCCCAGCACACGGTCACGGTATCACGGTCGGCCATAGTACTGCTGGTTTTTGACCAAGTTACTACGGTCGCTTTGATGGTCAGACTCTCATTACAATCACCTACTTGTTGGATCGAAATTTCGCCGGCGCGATTGTGCGTAGCCAATGCCACTTGAACCATGCCAAATAAAAGGACAAATACAGCAGCAACGCGGAGTATATCGTAGATTTTCTTTAAAGCCATTTGCGATCAGGATTAGTTTCTCACAATTTTTAACACACAATTTAAGCATTTGCTTTGAAAAGGAATGTAAGCCGTATGGCAAAGCGCTATTTTTTGTACGAACGATGAAATGGAGGGAATAGTTTGCTCCTAAAAAAAAGCTTGATTAAGAAAGGAATAATTGAACAATCGAACTTCTTTTACACAATGCGTAATTCAATATTTTTTAGATAAAATAAAAATCGAAAAAAATCATATTTATTATAAAAATCAGTAGCCCATATTTTTAAAAATCGGTATTTGCTTTTTTCAAATTTAATTTTTTAATCCAAATATTGCGATACAATACATTATGCCCTTCCGCTTGTAATTTCAAGCCTCCTGGCGTATCTGTAATGCCTTTGCCGCCATCATTCCCACCATCAATGCCAGAGTTCGGGCCGCCCCATACTTGATTGATTATCTGATTTGTATGTATTTTTTGTCCGTTAAAATAAACAGTGACCATCGCTGGTTCTGTTCTTTTACCATCTTTAAATCGCGCCGCGCGAAATGTAATATCATAGGCATTCCATTTACCTAATCCATTATAAGGAGCATAAGAAGCTGTTTTTTCATTAATCACCGCCGCCATCCCATGCGAGGTAGAATCACCGTCCAGCACTTGTATTTCGTAGCGATTTTGTAAATAAACGCCGCTATTCCCGCCTGGATTTTGAATTAAAAATTCTATATGCAAACGAAAATCACGAAATTCATCTTTGGTCACAATATCCGCTGAACCATATTTACCGCCCGCTGCCGCAGGGTCGTTGCTATTCATCGCAGTGCCTGCATCCACGGGGTCTTGCACGATTTCCCATTTGATGGGCAGACTGGCCGCCAAACGCGGGCTTTTCCAATACGTCCATTTCGCATCCAACATTGGACGCGTGCCGTCGAAGTACATTTTCGCGCCTTTTACTGGCTTGGCGCCAACACCGATTTGCGCATTTACATTAATAATATAGATTAAAATAAATAATCCGATGTATAATGTTTTCATTGTAAATGTAATTTTATAATGATTTTATTTTCAAAAAAACGCCTTTCATTCCAACAGGAGCCAATATAGAAGAACCTTTTGAAGGTATTTTAACATTTTCCGTTTTTATTTTTTCTTGTTTATAAATATCCCACCATTCAAATGTATAATTTCCTTTTTTAAGCTCCAGATTTAATTTTATTACATCCGAAGTGAGCGGCTCTAAATAAACAATATAATATTTTTTATCTTTCATGGCGTAAGCAAATGCGCCTTCTACGTGCCCAAGAAAAGAATGATCGGGCTTCAAAGTAGCCAAATCCAAGCTTTCCAATGAATTTTTTAAAAATTTTAAATAGGCTCTAAATGTTGGGCTGCCACCACCGGGTGCATTATAATTTGCATCTGTACCGTCCTCATAACCAACACTAAATGAATAATCCAAATGATTAAATAATCCGCCGCCGCTCATCATAAAACGCCAGGCTTGACGAATATAAGTCTCATCTTCTTTACCAGCAAAGCCTGTTTCGTTGAAGCCAATAACTTTATTTAGTTTGTAATTTAAAGAAACAGCCTCAGGATGCGCATAATGAAATGTGTAAATAGAAATATTCGGATCGCTCGCATAAATCGGTTGCTTAAAATTTGCAATATTATGCGATATTAAATGTTTTTTGGGCAAGGATTGCTCTTCCTTTACTATCCAATTAGACACTGCTTGATGCCATTCTCTCGACTTTTTCGATGGCACTTCCAATGTGTTTTTCCAATGATTTCCGGCTTGTTGGAGGTCTTCTTTGGCGATAAAATCGTTCCAGATTAATATGGCATCTTTACTATCCGCCCAGGGTTCATTCTGAATTTCAAAATAAAAATGATCATAAGTATTTAATTCTTTTACTAATTTTCTTACATAAGCTTCCTGAAAGCCAAGAATAGAAGCGTTTTCCAATGTATTTACTAAATTCACATTCAAATCCGCAGGCGTTCCATTTATATTATTATTGCCATGAAAAGGATGATAGGCCCAGCCCGCTCCATAATAAGATGAAAAAAGCGTAATTTCAATAATGACGCCATTTTCAGCGGCTTTTTTCATAAAATCATGGAGGCGCGTAAAATAATCCTCATTCCATTTAGTCAAATCATATTTATGATTTATTTTTTGCCAGGGTAATAATAATTTTTCGTCTTTAGGAGCTAAAGTATTTTTTTCGATACCAAATGCGCCAGGCTTTTCGTAATAAGCGCCCATGAACAGGCGTGTTGTATTTAATCCGTCTTTTTTAATACTTTGTAAATATTTAGTATAATCAAAATCCAGGTTCATTAACGCGCCATAATGCTCGCCCGATCCTACAATAATGATGGGCTTTCCTTGATATTCAAAATAATGCGGATTTTGTGGCAGGAGTCGCAGCGGTTGAGCAACAGACAGCAGTATATTAAAAATGAGTAAATAAAATATAAATAACAGACTTTTCATGATGCCAGACTTAAAAATAGAATTAACTTTTCAAGCGTCTTCCAAATGTAATCAAAAAGAAGAAGCCTGAAAAATTTTAGTCCGGCAAAATGCTTTACGGCTGTGATCGATCTCAATAATTTAACAGTCTTTCCATCGCCTTTCCCACCTTCTCAATGCTTGGAATCATTGTCTTTTCCAGCGTTTCATTCAATGGAATGGCGGGCATATTTTGGGAGCCAATCGTGCGCACAGGTGCGTCCAAGTATTCAAAACAATTTTCCTGAATGCGTGCCGCTATGCTTTGCGCAAAAGTATTATTCACGGGCTCTTCTGTTATGATTAAAATTTTACCATGTTTCTTAGATAAATCATATATAAGTGCCTCATCTAGTGGATATAATGTGCGTAAATCAAGAATTTCAACCCTGCCATCAAATTGCTTTGCAGCATTTAAAGCCCAATGCACGCCCATGCCGTACGTGACCACCAATAAAGATTCGCCTTTCTCCACTTTTTCTTTATTCGCAGCAAGCGCAATGCGGCCTTTGCCAAAAGGAATGATATAATCTTCATCCGGTTCAATCGTTTTAGCAAATTCTGTACCGCGTACTTTGCTCCAATACAAGCCCTTATGCTCAAAAATAACGACTGGATTCGGATCGTAATATGCAGATTTGAGCAAGCCTTTCAAATCGGCGCCCGTACTAGGATAAGCGATTTTGATACCGCGAATATTGGTCACGACCGACTCTACACTCGAAGAATGATAAGGGCCGCCGCTGCCGTAAGCGCCAATCGGTACGCGCAGGATCATGCTCACTGGAAACTTGCCATTGCTCAAATAACAGGAGCGAGCAACCTCTGTAAATAATTGATTTAGACCAGGAAATATATAATCAGCAAATTGCACTTCTACAATCGGCTTCAAGCCTACTGCCGACATTCCCACCGTGCTTCCCACGATAAATGCTTCCTGAATCGGTGTGTTGAACACCCGATGATCGCCAAATTTTTGCGCCAGCGTTGCAGCCTCTCGGAACACGCCACCGAGTCGCCCGCCTACATCTTGCCCGTAGAGCAGGCATTCCGGGTGCTTGCGCATCAACTCTTCGATAGCAAACAAAGCGCTATCCACCATTACAGTAGGCTGTTTTCCAGCAGGTTCGCGCTCTCCGCGCTCTTCGGTGATCGGTGTCGGCGCAAAATCATGCGTAAATAGGTCTTCCGGGCGCGGGTCTTCGGCTTGTTTTGCTCGTTTAAAGTCTGCTAAAACTGTCGCAAGTGCTTCTTTTTCAATTTTTTGCAATTCTTTTTCAGAAATGCCTTCTTCTAATAATTGATTTCTAAAAATTGGATAAGGATCTCGCTCTTGATGCTCTTCCACATCATCGCGATACCACTCCTTGCGCACACCCGATGTATGATGGTTTAATAATGGAACTTTAGCATGAACTAAATAAGGGCGGCGTTCTTTACGTATAATTGTAATAATTTCTCTTAAAACATTATAAGATTCTATAAAATCGCTGCCATCAATGCTGCGCGTTTCGATCCCTTTGAACCCTTTCGCATACTCCGCTGCATTTTGTGCGCGGGTTTCTTCTGCATTTGCCGAAATGTCCCAGCCGTTATCTTGTACCAAATACAAAATCGGAAATTGCTTCAAAGCCGCCATTTGCAAAGCTTCCGCAATCTCGCCCTCGGTCATCGCCGCATCGCCCAATGAACAAACCACCACTGGTTTTTCCAAAATTCCATCATTCCAATACTCCAACATTCCCTCCTTATACTGAATCCCCATTGCAATACCCGTTGTCGGAATTGCTTGCATTCCCGTTGCCGAAGATTGATGGATCATTTTTGGCTTATCCGGGTCTTTTAAACTTGGATGAGAGTAATAAGTGCGCCCGCCAGAGAAAGGATCATCGCGCTTCGCCATCAATTGCAGCATCAAATCGTACGGGCGCATCCCAATGCCCAAGAGCATCGCGTCATCCCGATAATAAGGTGATACCCAGTCTTGTGGCAGTAATTGCAAGGCCAAAGCTAATTGAATCGCCTCGTGTCCGCGCGAAGTGGCGTGTACGTATTTAGAAACAAATTTGAAATTTTCCTCGTACACCTCCGTCATGGATTTGGCGGTGGCCATGAGCCGAAAGGCTTCGAGGAGTGTTTTTTTTGCGATTTGAGTTTTACTTTTTATCATAATTTGGAAACCTGGTTAGGGTTTTTATAAAAACAACTTATAAAATTTCAAGCTTCATGATGCGTTTTAAATAAAATGGTATTTAATTTTTTTAAAGATAAATTTACACCAGCCACGAGCAGATACCATTTTTTATATGCAAATTTGGCATTGTTATAAGTCGATTAGTGTTCAAAAATTTCCTCGCAACGAATGAAACTGCAATATTCTCTGATCGCCCTATTCATTCTGCTATTTGCTTATTTGCTTTCGGTTCACCTTTACCAACGCTGGAACCATAATATCCTGGGCGGCGGCGATCCCTGGGGGTACTACGTCTATCTCCCAGCCGTTTTTATTCATCACGATTTGCGTTACCTTAATAAGTCATTGGAAGCCAGAGAAAAACATAATGGAGTAAATCGTTATTCCAATATCAACCCCTTAGGCGTAGATGAGGTATTGCATATTGGAGACAACAAACAAGTAGCCAAATATACACTTGGGTTGTCTATTTTATTTGCTCCTTTCTTTTTTATTGCGCATTCACTGGCTTTAATTAGTAATTATCCTGCTGACGGTTATTCATTTATTTATGATTATTGTATCATCTTATCGGCAGTTTTTTATACGATGCTTGGTTTGTTTTTTTTGCGTAAAGTATTATTAGAATATGTCAGCGAAATTGCGGCCGCTATTACGTTATTGGTCATTGGCTTGGGTACGAATTTGTATTTTTTCACCATTATCAACGGCCCGATGTCGCACGCTTATTTATTCTGTTTGTACAGTATCTTGATGTACTTGACCATCCGCTGGCATAAAGATTTCAAAATCTGGCAAGCCATCAGCATTGGCGCAGTCGCCGGGCTTATAACTTTGATTCGGCCTACCGAAATTCTATGCATTTTCATTCCTTTACTTTGGAATATCAGCTCTTTTGCTGATGCAAAGAACCGAGCCCGCTTGCTCGGACAACGCTTTCCGGCTTATTTATTAGCAATATTGGCTTTTGTTGCCATGGGGCTTCCACAGCTTTTTTACTGGAAATATGCTACCGGACAATTCTTTTTTTATAGCTACGGGCAAGAAAGCTTCGATTTCCTTCATGCACATATTTACCATGGGCTTTTGGGGTTCAAAAATGGTTGGCTTACTTATACACCTGTCATGTTTTTTGCAATAGCGGGAATTTCGTTTTTATTTAAACATCGCTCTTTTTTATTACCTATTTTAATCATATTGCCGCTCCATATTTACATCATTTACAGTTGGTGGGCATGGATGTATATCAATGGTTTTGGCTCACGCCCGATGGTAGAAATGTACGCCCTGCTTTCGATTCCGCTTGCACACCTGATTGATTTTGCGACTAAAAGGAATATCATATTTATAATATTATCGCCCATTTTATTATTTTTTATCTGGCTCAATTTATTCCACACCTATCAATTCACGCTTGGCATCATGTGGTCGCAGGATGGTAGTTGGGCGTATTACAAATCTGTTTTTGGCAAAACCAAACTTGATTATCTCGACCTGGTAGCCTTTGATACGGGCGAAACGCAACCAGATACAAATAAAATCCGACTTGTGAAAGAACTTTATTACAACGGTTTTGAAGATTCATTATCTGCTAATTACATTACAACTGATATAAAAAATGGTACATACAGCTTTATGCTTGATAATGCCACTTTTTATAGCCCAGGGCTCGCCAGTGAATGGAAAGACCTGCCTATGACCGACGGCAAATGGATCAAAGCCACCGTGTGGTGTATGCGCAAATACGAAGGCAATGATCTTGGGCAAACGAGCAATCTCACCATCTCTTTTGAAAAGGATGGTGTACCTTTCAAATGGATCGGTACAAGGCTCGATAACAAAACCGGCAATACTTTTAATGGTCTTTGGGGCGGCGCTCCCAACGTTTGGGAACAAGTTTATTTTTGGTCCAAAATTCCTGACAATATGCAACCCAATCGGGTGCTGAAAGTGTACGTTTGGAATGGTTCCAACAACCCAATTTTCCTGGATGACCTCCGAGTTGAGTTGTGGGAATAACCGAATTTCGTCATTCCTTTTCCATGTTTGGTAAATTGGGCAATTGATGCAGCATTTCTATATAGCGTAATTCGTTATAAGGCCCATCGCTCTCCATCACTTGGTACATTTCTTGCGCTACGCATTGGGCGATCATGCGTTTTGCTTCTTGATCTGTAAAACCTTCCTCCTTTAAACGGTGCAAAGTCATTCCCACTTCCGCAGGCTTGTTTTCTCGAAGCTGCCGCTCCACGGTTTCTAAATATTGAAAAATGATTGCATCAAAATTTGCCATTTGAATGTACGATTTACGAAGTACGAAGTACAAGTTTTATAAGCTTTTCAACTCCTCAACCTCTCAACTCTTTAATTTAAATGCTTCAATCGCTTTTTTAGTAAAATCGGATAAAACCAAACGTCCGCTCATCGCCGCGCGTGCTGATAATAACTCCTCCCAGTTTTCAGTGCCTTGCCAAAAAACTTGTTTCAATTGTTGCATCGCATCAGGATTGGAAAGTACCAATTTTTCCGTCAAATGCGAAATGTAAGCATCCATTTGTTCAATAGTTGGAAATACTTCCTGATACAAGCCTTTATCCTTTGCCCACTCTGCGCTTTGCCATTCGGTAGCATTGATCGCCAATTGTGTGAAAGCAGAAATACCAATTTTGCGCTCAACCGCCGGCCCCACCACAAACGGTCCAATTCCGACCGCCAATTCGCTCAATTTGACAGAAGCTTGATCCGTTGCAATGCAATAATCCGTTGCTGCCGCCAAACCCACGCCGCCGCCGACCGCTTTACCTTGAATGCGGCCGATGATAAACTTGGGGCATTTGCGCATGGCATTGATGACATTGGCGAAGCCCATAAAAAATCGATGTCCTGTCTCAAAATCCTTGATGGAAGCCAATTCATCGAAGCTGGCACCCGCGCAAAAGGTGCGATCGCCTTCGCTCTTTAAAACAATGACCCGCACCGAATCGTTTTCGCCCGCGTTCTGAACTGCCTCTGTCAGTTTCGTCAACTGCGAGCCTGGCATAGCGTTATGCGCCGGATGAAAAAATTCAATCGTAGCAATACTGTTTTGAATAGAGATATTTACAGAACCAAGTTCAAGCATATTGGAATATTAGAATATTGGAATATTGGGCAGCGGAGTATTCCATTATTCCAACCCTCCAATATTCCATTAAAAACGAATGTTCGTTCGCAAAATTAACAATTCAAATAGTGAAAACCAAAGCGATTGTATTAATCCTGCATTTGTAAAAAACAAGATTAAAAAATTAGGCTACTGTCTTTAACCACGAAAGATTATAGCATAAATTAAGGCTTTACCGGATACAGCCCAACGGCTTCGCCCACGCAGCGAATGGCTTCTTTTAGGGCGTCTTGTTGTTGCGGTAGAATTTCGAGCGTCTTTTTGTAGCCTTTGTATTCGATTCTGATTTTTTCGACTTTCAAATAGGTCAGTACGTAATACATATCAATCGGCACCACGCAGGTATGCTGGAAAATACGCATATTGGTGTTTTTGTCAAATTCGCCCTTATCGGGTACATCGTACAATCCGACTACGCGTTCATTGGACAGTAAAAGCCAGACTTTAAATCCCGGTTCAATTGAAAAAAAGGAATGCTCTGCCAGCGCCAAGGTCATAAAAAAGCTGTTGATTGTATCGTTTTCGGTGTATGTGAATAAAATTTTACCCTCTTCGATCATCTTGAAATTGCCATCGGGCATCGTGTATTGACTGGGGATTTGATACCCTACAGGAATAGGCTTGGCCACCACCAAATGGGTGCTATCAAAAGGATCTACTTCGTTCACCGCCAAGTCGCATTGGGCTGCTAAAGAATTCGATAGATTTATATAAATTACGAACAATACAAATAACTTTCTCATCATTAGTATCAATTATTCATGCAAAAATAGTGTAAAATGCGGAATTCTCCGAGTTGACGCTTTTAGGCCACACCTCTATATTTAGTAAATTTTATAACGAAGAAAAACTCGTTGCTCTTATCATTTGTTGAAAAATTTGCAGTATTTGCTATTGATTTTAAATCAAAGAGAATATTCTATCTTTACGATTATCTGAACAAACCTAAAATACCATGATAAAAAAAATCTTTCGTTTTCTCCTTTTTTTGCTTTTGGTGCTCGTTTTATTCTTTGGTGCAGTTTTTATTTTTCCTAAGATAGAACCCAAACAAACATTGGGAATTTCCAAAATCATGCCGGTTCGGCAATTGGATTCGCTGTACTGGGCGATGCAAATCGAGACCTTGCGCAAAGAATTTGGCAATCGCAAAACCTTAGTACCCGGCTATGAATTGCAAACACTGCTGGCGCTGCGCTATTTTCCAGAGTTGAAGGATGTTCGTGTGAATTTTGTTTATAAAAAAGCGGTCATCCCGCTGTCTTCGAGGCCCAATTTGTTTACGATGTTTGGCAACAGGAAAAACTGGGAGTTTCGCGTAATTGTCAGCAACAAGAGCCTGGATAGCATGGAACCAATCCTATTGAAAAATCTACCCTTCGACGCACAAGTAGCGATCCTTGCGCATGAATTGGGTCATACAAAACATTATCAAAAATACGGCTTCTGGCAATTATTGAAATTTGGCTTGATGTATGCAATCAATTCCGAATTCCGCGCCATACACGAGCGCTCTACTGATGAAACAGTTATTTACCAGGGTTTAGGCTGGCAATTGTTTGAATACGCTAAGTTCGTTCGTACCGACCCCACCACAATTAAAGGTTATGAAGCTTCTAAAGATTTTTTAGATAAAAATTACATGACGCCTGCCGATATTATGGAGGTAATGACGCATATCAATACCTACGGTCTAGCGGCTCCGTTTTAATATGCAGGAATGGAATATTGGAATATTGGAAAAGCTTGAATATAAATGCTTCCAATATTCCTTTTATTCCAAATTATACTAATATCCTATCGCAATAGCGACACATTGCCTTGGGCTTCGTATCGCTGCCCATTTGGGCAAACCGTTTGTACAATCCAACCATATACATCTGGCGGCAATTGCGTACCAGTGTTATTAAATTTACCGTTCCAACCTATGTTCGGGTCGCGGGTTTCAAATACTTTTTGCCCCCAACGATTAAAGACCACCAGATAAGTCGAGCCACCAGCTTCGGGTTTTAATAGGTTGATCGAATTGCTGCGGATACGCCAAATATCATTGATATTATCGCCATTCGGAGTGAAAGCATTCGGCAAGAATACGACTGGATCGCAGTTGCGCACAAATAGTGTCACCGTATCTTGTGCAGTACAAATGCCTTGTGCCACATTCACGGTATAAGTCGTTGTTTCTTCTGGCGAAACAGTCGGATTCGCTATATTCGGGTTATTGATCGAATTGTCAAGAGGATTTGAGGTCCAAGTAAATGTTGTACAATCCGGGCATCCACTTACGTTCAATTGTGCAGTTTCACCATTATTGATGGTATCCGGCGTCACCGTCGCATTGATCAAAGCAGGCAGATTGATAATCCTCGTTGTTGCTTCCAAGGTATCTTTGCAACCAAATTGATTGGTGACTATTACCGAGAAGGTATTGGAAATACTCGGATCAACCGTCACCATCTGCAAGGTCGGGTTGGTCAAAATCGCGCCGATTGGTGACCACTGATAAGTCAAAGTTTGATTCGGATCGAGGTTTGTAACAGAAAGCATAGCGTCATCTGTTGGCAAACAAACAATTGTTTCCGAAGGAACTGTCGCATTCACAGGGGCCACCACTACCGTCACCGAAGCAACCGCTGTACACATATTGGCATCCGTCACCGTCACTATGTAAGTCGTTGTTTGTGTTGGGCTTACCTCTTTTTCATCGCCAGCGCCCAGACCATTACTCCAAGAGAAGGTAAAGGGTTCTTCGCCACCAGTTGCCGAAGCGCGAAGCTTGACAGTTTCGCCTGGGCAAATCGTATCTCTTGGAGAAGTAATCGCAGCTTCTGCATTGATGATCGGATAGACATTGATTCTAATGGAATCTACACCTGTACAGCCATTTTCATCTGTTGCGGTCACGATAAAAGTAGTGTCCTGGAATGGCGTGACTACTTGCTGTGCACCATTGAAATTATTGCTCCAGGAATAAGTGATATTGCCTGTTCCACCAGTTGAACTTGCGGTAAGCGTTACCATTTCACCGGGACAGATCGTATCGCGTTGCAAATCGCTTGAAATATCTGGAACAGGAGGCTGGGTCACAGTAATGGTAATAACATCCTGACCTAAGCAACCCGTTGCATCCGTGACGGTTACTGAATAATCGCCTGCTTCAGAAACTGTAATAGATATTGTCTGTTCGCCGGTACTCCAAAAATAGTTGAAAGGTGCGACACCATTGCCTACATTCGCAGTAAGCGTAGCGGAATCTCCTTCGCAAATGCTATCGTCATCGGCTGAAATGGTTACCATTAAAGCAGGATTCACCGTCACCGTCACCGACGCAGTATCCATGCACCTATTCGCATCGGTTACCGTCACCGAATAGGTCGTCGTTTCAGTCGGGCGAACCACTTGGGGTGTGCCTGTGATGCCATTATCCCAATTAAAAGTATATGGCGGCGTGCCATCTGTTGCACTCGTTGTAATCGTTGCCGAATCGCCCAAACAAATGCTGCCTTTATCTGATAGGATCGATGCTTCTGGTCGAGGATTCACATTAATCGTCACTGAATCCGAATTCATACAGCCATTGCCATCCGTCACCGTCACCACATAAGTTGTTGTTTGTGTTGGATTTACAGATTGACTTTGTCCATTTACTCCATTACTCCAGGCAAATGTGAAAGGCGTAGCGCCCGTGACCCCTGCATTCAAGGTCACCGATTCCCCTTCGCATATCGTCGAATCACTCGCACTGGCGACTACTTCTGGATTTGGATTTACAATAATCGTGATTGTGTCTTGACCGGAGCAGCCCGTCGCATCCGTCACCGTCACTGCATATTCACCTGCCTCCGATACTTCTATCGTCTCTGAAGTTTCTCCTGTACTCCAAACATAGGTAAATGGTTCAACTCCATTGGCGGAAATCGCTGTCAACATAGCTGATTCGCCTTCGCAAAGAACT
>JANRME010000250.1:0-13935 GCA_033761835.1 Saprospiraceae bacterium | reverse complement strand
TTGCTTTTCCAGATCAACTGTGCCAATGGCGCTAATTAGATTGCCCACATCGCCACCGCGAAAACCGTTGGTTGTGGGAGCGTTAAATTGCCGAATGCGCTGTTCGCTAAATGCTGGCCCCCAGCTTTCGTCTGCACCATCATTCAAGCCACTGCCGTTGCCATCTACAAAATCAAATGCTCCTTCCAAGCCTTGCCCGTACTGGTTTTGATAATTTGGCAAACGCAAAATATCTTCGAATAAAACGCTGGAATTAAATGCCACGCCTATACCGCGTGTGTTCTTTCCGGTTTTAGTGGTAATTGCGATTACGCCGTTGCTACCACGCGCACCATACAAAGCCGCTGCATTCGCGCCTTTTAGTACTGTCACCGATTCCATATCGTCCGGATTCAAGAATCCAGCGGCGTTGCCATAATCCACATCCTGATAACCGCGTCCAAACGAGCCAAAAGATTGATTGCTAATGGGTACGCCGTCCATTACAAACAAAGGTTGGTTATTGCCAATATTCAAAGAACGCTGCCCGCGCAGCATCGCAAAAGCAGAATTGCCAAGGCCCGAAGGCATGGAAATGACATTTAATCCTGCAATTTTTGCGGAAAGCGTATTGACAAAATTGAGGTCGCGAGCTTTATTGAGTTCATAAGCATTGATGTATTGAGCCGAGTAGCCGAGCGTTTTTTCTTTTCTTGCAAATCCAAGCGCCGTCGCAAAGTCGGTATTGGTATTCATCAAATCCTCTTCCAATTCGACGTTGACGATGGTACGGAGCGAAGCCTCTGCTTCTTTGACTCGAAAACCTGGCAAAGTAAAGACCAGTGTGTATTCGCGGCGCTCGAGTTCGATGGAAAACTTCCCTCCGGCGTCGGTGAGTACGCTTTTGTTTTTGCCTTTTACGCTGACCACTACGCCCTGCAATGCCTCATCGCTGAAGGCTTCGGTCACGGTGCCACGCACAATTCGTTGGGCTTGAAGGATATTGGTAAAAAGGAAAAAAAGAAGCGTTTTGAAAATAAGAATTTTGAAAAAGCAGGCGTAGCTTTTCCCAATTTGAAGTGGAAAAATATGCATACATCGTCGGTTTTTGAGCATTTAAGCCGATTAATCCTCGGTGCTAATGCTGTGAAAGTACATCAAAAGGCGACTTTAACAAGCGTGTTTTACGGATGTAACGTTGGAAACGGGGAGTGGCGTGTCCCAGAGAGGGATTGATTTTAAAAATGCGTCAGCCTGCAACTGTTTTATAACTTACTGATTGCTCGAATAACTCAGCGGCCAGCCCAAAAGATAAGGTCATTCCAGCTCCGCCCAAGCCGTTCACAATAGTAACACCTTCCTCCGGCTGGACGATGTACTCGGTTTTTCCAGGATTTTTAGCATAAATGCCGTGCCAGGATTCTTCGATTTCAATGGTAGGCGCTTTAAGGAATTTCTTCAAGTATTTCAAAATCAAATTATTAACCAAGGATTTGTCGAAAGGACTGAGGTCAAGCCCATACTCGTGGCTATCGCCAATCGTGAGTTCGCCGAGGCGCGTTTGCGACACGAGTACATGGATGCCCCAGCGATTGTAGTCGCCCATTTCACGAGCGAAGCGCTTTTTGAGCAATTGCAGGCTTTCGCAATGTGCAAAAGAAGTGTAATGCTGCAAAGTGAGTCCGGCGGCGAGGTTTGGCCCAAGTTGCCATTGATTAGGCTGAGGTGCGGTGCGCATCATCTGCAATTTGCATTTGGTCAAGCCGCTTTCGGCGAATAATGCTGGATAAAGCGTTTCAAAATCTGCACCGGAACAGACATAAATTTGTTCGGCTTTCCATTCATTGATGCCACTTACCAAACAAGGATATTCGATATTTGTAATAACCGTATTATAAAAAATACTGACGCCGAGTTGCTGTGCCAAATAACGATGAATCGCTTCACTGGCTTCGCGTGGATCGACATTTACTTCGGTTGCGCTCCAGAGTGCACCTTCCAAACCTACTGGATTTACTGCATTGCTGCGAGCAATCGTCTCCAAAGGAGTGAGCATTTGACATTGATACCCGACTTGGCGAGTGGTGGCGACAAATTCTTCCAGTACATGCAATTCATCTTCGTGATAAGCCAAGTGCAACGAGCCGCCTGGATTGGCCCAGAAACCTGCTTTTTGAGCTAATTCTAGCCAGATTTCCCGTGCCAGCATTGCCCGATGAAAAGTACCAGCGGCTTGCCCGATTGGCCACACCATCCCAAAATTGCGGATAGTAGCGCCTTGTGCTTTAGGGTGGCGTTCAAACACAGCAACACTTAGGCCTTTTCGAGCTGCAATGTACGCCATCGCAAGCCCCACGATCCCTCCTCCCACTACGGCTACATCATATTTAGAATTATGTTGCTGCATATAAGGGTGATTTTTACACGAATAGTTTACAAGCAATAAACAGCTTTCACCAGCTTTGATGAAAAGCTCATTTCATAACAAAAATATATTTTTAACGATGAGTAAAGGTAAAAGAGGCATTAAGTTATTGTAAAATAATCGGTTTGAGGCAGAAATGGGTTTACAAATGTGAAACGGAATTGTACCTTTGCTACCACAGTTTGTATCAAAATGAGCGATTACCTCCTTACGGGCATTGGCAGGCGCATCAAGCAGGTGCGTTCGGAAAAGGGTCTGAAACTGACCGAACTTGCCGACAATGCTGGCATCAGCAAAGGGCTTTTGTCAAAAATAGAGAATGGCCGCACTGTACCTTCGCTGCCGGTTTTGCTTTCGGTTATCAAGGCTTTGCAAATGGTGCCGGAAGATTTTTTCAAAAATATGAGCTACGAACCGCCCCGGCGTTATATTCACAAGAGTGCAGCCGAGATTATTCCTATTCAGAAAGAAGAAGAAGCGATAGGGTTTAATTATCAACATATCCTGGAACAAGCTTTTGAAAATTTTACGATGGAAGCAGTGATTCTGGAAATTGAACCCAATGCCAAGCGCGAAAAAGTGAGCGTAGATGCTTATGAATTCAAATATGTGCTGGAAGGTGAAATTAATTATCAGATAGACGAAGAATTTGTATTATTACAAGAGGGTGATACTTTATTATATGATGGGCGCATTCCGCACGTGCCACATAATAATACTGCGCAACCCGCAAAAATGCTGGTTTTGTATATTTATTATCATTCAGAAAATGGTGAAAAATCTTGAATAGAAATATGAAAATATTACTTAATAATTTTCATATTTCAAATCTCATATTTCAAATTTTAATACAATGTTTCCAATTCAACTGGCTGTATTTGACATGGCGGGTACGACCGTCGAGGATGACAAAGTGGTAGAAAATTCTTTTTATGAAGCGGCGGTTCAAAGCGGATTGCAGGTGACGCGCCAACGTATCAATGCGATGCAAGGATTGCCCAAACGCATTGTGATTGAGACCTTTTGGGGAGAAGTGATGGGGCGGGAGCATCCTGAGTTCCAGCAAAAGGTGGATGATACATATGCTGCTTTTCGGCAAATTTTAGAAAACCACTACCTCACACAACCTGTGCTGCCGACCGAAGGTGCTTTGGAAACATTTGCCTGGCTACGCCAAAATGGCGTGAAAATTGCATTGACCACTGGTTTTTACAGAGCTGTTACCAATATCATTCTGAACCGCCTTGGCTGGGATAAAGGATTGGACGAAAATTATCGCGGCAGCGCCGATTCTATTATTGATCTATCCCTTACACCTGACGAAACCGGCAAAGGCCGCCCTCATCCTGATATGATTCTCAAAGCGATGGAAATACTAGGCATTGGCGATGCTAAGCAAGTTGTGAATATTGGTGATACGCCTTCTGACCTACAATCTGGCCGCGCCGCCAGATGCCTGCTTTCATTGGGCGTGACCAATGGTTCGCATACACGGGAGCAACTCATTTTGCATGACAACGATGGCTTGTTGGATTCAATGAAAGAATTCCCCGCTTTTGTAAGCGAATTTCTATCAAAAATGCCCGTGGAATAAGGGTTTCAACGCTTTACTAATTCCGAAAAAGCTTCGAGGGTATCATCTATCTCTTGTTCGGTGGTATAAATGGAAATTCCCAAGCGCGTGACGCCGCCTTGCTCAAGTAAACCCAGCACTTCGGTAGAACGAATGGCATAAAAATGACCATCCCAGGCACAAATATTGCGTTGCGCTAAAAAACGGCAAACTTCATCGGGGCGCTTGCCTTCGACTGTAATTGCCAGCGTCGGGGCACGACTGATCACATCCATCGAAGGCCCAAGAATGCGGATGCCCTTTATTTTCAATAAGTTATCGTATATTTTTTTTACTAATTGGCGCTCGTGCTGCCCGATTTGTTGCAATGTATTTTTTAATTGTTCTGATAAATTTTCACCGTTGCCAATGCTGGCTATGAAATTAATGGCAGCGTTCACACCAGCAATAGCGGCATGATTCAAAGTCCCCGTTTCGATGCTATAAGGCGCGTGTTGATAAGTCGTACGCAAGCGGTCGGCCGGCAGCCGATCTAATAATCCTGGTTTTGAATATAAAATGCCGACGTGTGGCCCATAGAATTTATAAGCCGAGCAAAGCAAAAAATCGCATCCCGAAGCCTGCACATCCAAAGGTAAATGCGGCGCGTAGTGTACTGCATCCAGTAATAACCAAGCACCCACTTGATACGTCAATTTGCGGATAAGCTGCACATCATTAATCGTACCGAGAATATTAGAGGCATAGCCCATTGCCACCAAGCGCGTGCGCTCGTTGATTTTTTGTGCAAAATCTTCATAATCCAAAACACCTGTTCCCAATAGTCGTACCTCGCGCACCACGATACCTTTTTCGCGCAAAGCGAGCCAGGGGCCGCGATTGGATTCATGGTCGAGTTGGGTAATCAAAATCTCATCGCCAGGTTGCAAAATTCTACCAATGGCTCGACTCAACGAAAAATTGAGCGAAGTCATATTCTGACCAAAAGAAATGGTATGCCCGCCCTCTGCACCAATGAAAGTAGCTACATTGGCGCGGGTCGTTTCCATGATGGCATCTGTCTCTTGCGTCGTGACAAACTGCCCATGGGTATTGGCGTTGGAGGTTTTGTAATAATCAGAAATAGCGTCTATGACCATTTGAGGTACTTGTGTACCGGCAGGGCCATCTAAGAAAACAAGCGTTTTGCCATTCTGAATGCGCTGCAAAGCAGGAAATTGTTGGCGGATTGATGCGTTCATTGTGATTATTTGAACGGCAATTTATACAGAAAGCTGGAAGCTCAAAAAAATACGAACAAAAAATAATTCTGCGTAATGTATAAAGTCAAGTTCTACAATACTTGAAGAGGGAACATCGAAAATAAAGGCATTTAGGCGTCAAAAAATAAAAAAATAGGTTGCCAGCGTACAATTTTTTGCTAATTTTACTGGTGGAATTGCGTGACAACTCCTTCGATCCCTTCTAATCACGCACTACCATTGGTTTCAATCTACCCACAGTGTGTCACGCCACCAACACTTATTGGTATTTTTGTATTGTAGCAACAGTGTTTTCAAAATAGCAACCATCTTAATAAGAGCTTAAAACAAAAGGTTATCTTCTAAATTTTTTATGCCAAAAGTGTTACTAATAGACCAAAAACAAGTCATAAAATAACCATTTACGCAAAAGCATTTTACTATGAGCAAAGTATTTACGCTGCTTTCCCTGCTATTCTTTTCGTTAATAGGAAGCACCGCACAAGCGCAGTCCATTTGGCCAGGAGATGTGAATAACAATGGAATTGTGAACGGAATTGATGCGCTGTATTGGGGCGTTGCTTATGGCAGGACTGGCGCTGCCCGAACGCTACAAAGCACTGCCTGGCAAGCACAAACTGCGCCGACTGCCTGGACTTTAAATTTTCCTAACGGTGGTGTGAATTATGCCTATGCTGATGGTAATGGTGATGGCACGGTAAGCAAACATGATGCTACTCAAGCTATTGAAACCAATTTTTTCAAAACCCATGGCACGCAGACCACTGATAAATACAGCGAAATCAATAATACGGCACTTACAAAATTGAATATTAACGCTGACAGATATGAAGATATAGTTACAGTAGGGATTGATTTATCGGGTGCGAGTGGCATTCCACAAGGGCTGTTTAAAGGTATTGTAATCGTTATTGGATACAATCCCTCATTGGTGGTAGCTAATAGCTTTTCATTCGAGATAGATAATAGATTTGCTTCTTCAGAGCTTGTTTATTTGCTTTCAAAAAATAATCCTAATACCGGAGAAATAGAAATAGCTTTAGTTAACCTGCCCATAAGTGAACAAAACATCTTACGTAATGAGCTTGGAGCAATTGGAAAATTTACTTTCAAAATCGCTACTGCTACAGGAAATGGGGATTTGCCTTTTCAAATTAAAAATGTAGCTTATGTTGATAGAGGCTTAAGGTATTACCCCGTTGCAATCAATAATCAAAATACAACCACAGGAGGCGAAGCGACGACCCTTACATGTCCCGAAGTCATTGACCCCGTATGCGGTAGCGATGGAAAGGTATATCTTAATGCCTGCTTTGCAGAAGCAGCAGGCGTAACCGACTATACACCAGGTGTTTGTAATCCTGATTGTGTTGATCCCGCTCAAATTAATCCGGATGCTGTTTGCCCTCAGATATACGAACCCGTTTGTGGTTGCAATGGTGTGACTTATGCGAACGACTGCGAAGCCGAGGCTGCCGGTGTACAAAAATGGACAACAGGGCCTTGCAGCAATAATATCAGCGATTGCTACGATCCGACGCTTATTGTCACTTCCAATTCCACAGATATAAACGCCAATACCGGGGTGATTACCATTAATTGCCCCGAAAATCTTGATCCTGTTTGCGGCTGCAATGGAGTTACTTATGACAATGCCTGTGTAGCCGAGGCCAATGGAGTCAAATTTTACACCAAAGGTACTTGTAGCGTCACCTGCGTAAATCCGGCGCAAATGAATCCCGATGCAGTTTGTACCTTAGAATACAATCCCGTTTGCGGTTGCAATGGTGTCACTTATGGGAATGCCTGTGTGGCCCAGGCAGCAGGTGTTGTTTCTTATACACAAGGAGTATGCGGGGCTGTATCGCCCTGGTGCAGCAAAGCAGTGCCGATTAGTTGCGGCGATTTTCTTTCAGGTGAAACGACTGTGAATGCTGGAAACAATATCAATCAATATCCTTGTAGCAATAAGGCTTATCTTGGCCCCGAAAGGGTTTACATTATCAATAAGACCAGTGCCGGTGATCTTCAGATTGGGTTGGAAATTCTCACTCAAAATCTCGATTTGGATCTATTTTTATTGGCACCTACCTGCAATCAGTTGACTTGTATAAAATCCAGTACAACCAACAATACCCAAACCAATAACGAAGGAATCATTTTAGAAGACGCGCCGATTGGCACTTACTATTTGGTGGTAGATGGGCCTGCGGCAGGGCAGTATCGTTTGGAATTAAGTTGCGGATATTTGGAGTGCAATAATGCCATACAATTGGCTTGCGGTCAGCCTTATAATGGCAATAACGCCAACGGAGAAGACAACGTTTCCTTATACGGTTGCTCCAGCAATATACTCAATGTCGAAAATAATGGCCCCGAAATGCTGCATTATTTTACGATTACACAAGCAGGTCAAGTCACGATTCAATTGACCAATTTATCTGCGAACCTGGAACTATTCTTGTTAAGTGATTGTGATCGGGGTGCTTGCGTGGATTATAGTCAGAATAGTGGCTCCAACAGCGAAACAATCTCTGCATTTTTACAACCGGGCACGTACTACGTGGTCGTGGACGGCTATAATGGCGCAACTTCCAATTATCGACTCACGGTCAATTGTACCTCTACTTGCAATATTAATTTAAATCTAAATGCTTCGGGTGCGAGTTGCGGGCAAACCAATGGCTCGATTAATGTCGCTATTAGTAATGGCTCAGCAAGTTATCATGTATCCTTTACCGGTCCGATTTCCGGTAGTTACACCACCAATAATAGTAATACTACTGTAAATGAACTACCTGCCGGTACTTATAAATTTACGGTGACCGATTGCAAGGGTTGCAAAATTACAAAGGAAGTGACCATTAGCTCCGGTGGGAATCTCATCGCTCAAACGGTCGTGACGCCTGCTTCCTGCGGAGAAGGCGGCAAAGTCAAAGTAACGCTCAGCAACGGAACAGCACCCTATAAAATCTATTTGAGTGGCGCAGCAAATGAGGTTTTTCAATCCAATAATTCTGTTTTTACTTTAAGTGATTTGACTCCTGGTAATTACACATTATATATTGTGGACGCAAATGGTTGCTCAATTACCAAATATGCTACTATCGAACAAGGAAGCAATAATTTTTACTTCATAGCTACGCCTAATCCCGCTGCTTGTGAGGCTCCCGGTTCGATTACAATAAAAGCTTATAATGGCTCCGGCCCCTACAAAATCAAGGTAAGCGGACCAAAGAATGGTTCTGCAACTTCCAATAGCTCTACTTTCAATATCGTGAATTTGCCGCCAGGTACTTACACCGTGACAATAGAGGAAGCCGGAGGTTGTTCGCATACGAAAACAGTGACGGTGACAAGTACCGAGCTTACGATTAGTGTAGTCACTTCCGAGAGTGATTGTAGCAACGCAGGCAGTGTGGTTGTTAATATTTTGACCGGTAAGCCAGGGTTTATGATTATTTGGAATGGCCCTGTTAGCGATACCATTAACACAAATAATACCGCTTTTACTCTTCCAAATAACCTACCGGAAGGAACTTACACCATTACGGTGAAAGACGCCAACTGGTGCGTTGCAAGCAAAACGGTGCAAATTAATACTGTTGGGTTTGAAGTGGAGCTTACCCCTGAAAACGGAATGTGCGAAGCGAATGGCATCATTTGGGGTGACATCATTGGAGGTAGCAAGCCCTATCAGGTTTATGTGACAGGCCCAACAAATACGCAATATTATGTCAACGCCAATTGGTTTAAAATAGAAAATCTGGATGCTGGCAATTATGCAGTTACAGTAGTAGATGCGAATGGCTGCGAGGTAAGTAAAACAACCCAGGTCATTATTCTGGAGAATAATCTTTCCTTCACTGCTGCGCTTACGGTTGGTAGTTGTGGCAGCAACAATACAATTAAGGTAAATATTTCTGGTGGCAAGCCTTCTTACGTGATTATGTGGACTGGGCCAGTAGATGGGCAAGCTACGACTACTGCTACAATGCTTGAGATTCCTGATTTGCCGCCGGGTACTTATAATATTCAAGTCAAGGACGCCAATTGGTGTATGAAGTTCAAAACCATCAATATAAATCCAAGTACAACCGAGCTTTTCACCACTGTCGTTACAAATGGGGCTTGTGAATCGCCGGGTTCTATTAAAGTCACGTTTACTGGTGGAATGCCAAGCTACAAAGTAACTTGGTCTGGCCCACAGGGTGGTTCTATTACTACCAGTAATAGTATGCATACTATAGAAGATTTACCTGCTGGCACTTACACCATTACTGTAAAAGATTCCAAAGGTTGTACCGATACTAAAACCGTTCAGGTTGTTTCTACCGAGGGTAGCCTCACAGTAAATGCCTCTTTGATTGTCAATCAATGCGGACAATACAATACGATTTGGATAGATATTAGTGGCGGCACGCCAACATATATAGTCACCTGGGAAGGCCCTGTAAATGGCTCTATGTCAACGAATAGTCGAGGCTTTGAAATTAAAAATGTGCCTCCTGGCAAATATACCATTACGTTAAAAGACGCGAATTGGTGCATTGTCTCTACGATGATTATGGTGCTTGATACGCCGACCAATTTATTCGAAGCGACGCCTACGAACAGAATTTGCGAAACCCTCGGTTCGATTAAGCTAAATTTCACTGCTGGCACTCCAACTTATCAGATTGTGTGGACAGGTCCTACGCCTGGTTCTGCTTCTACTTCCGAAAATATGTTCTTGATTGAAAATCTGAGCGAAGGTACCTACACTGTAAAAGTGACCGATGCCAATGGATGCACAAGCACCAAAACGGTCACAATCGGATATGAACAGGGAGGTATTTCTGTAGAAACCGCTTTGATTGTGAATGATTGCGGGCAATTTAATACCATTTGGACAGATATAGTTGGTGGCATGGCGCCGTATGTAGTGGTTTGGGAAGGCCCGGAAAATGGCTCGGATACAATTCAAACCGACGGTTATGAAATTCGGGATTTGATTCCTGGCAAATATACCATTACGGTCAAGGATAAAAACTGGTGCTATACCTCCACCATGGTGATGGTATTTGACACACCGATCAATATCTTTTCGGCTACACCGAATAATCCTGCTTGTAATCAGGAAGGCTCAATTGCACTGACACTTACAGGTACGCCCAATTTCATGGTAGCGTGGTCGGGTCAGGAAACAGGTTCGGCAACGGTTTCGGGGAATTCTTATACGATTCCAAGTCTTTCGTCAGGGAATTATATAATTACTGTCACCGATTCCAAAGGCTGCGTTGAGATAGAAAATGTAACGCTCACGGGCGGCGGTGTCGGAAATTTAGTCGCTACAATCGCAGGCGTAAACGGCAATCCAAATCAACTTGGTAAAATCAATGTGAATATTACCGCAGGTACTGCCCCTTTCACTATTACTTTGAGTGGTGCAGCGACAACCAGCGTCAACGCCAATAATCTTGGGCTTGTGGAGATTTCTAACCTTCCAGCAGGTCAATACACTGTAACCGTGACCGCCAGCAATGGTTGTTCTGTTTCACAGCAAGTGACCATCACCATTACTGAAAATATTGTGAGTATTTCTACTTCGCAAACAGGCAATACTTGCAGCACAACTGGCGCAATCCTTGTAAATATCAGTGGCGGCGCACCTAATTACAGCGTTTCCTGGTCGGGCGCAGGCATTACCGGCTCAGCAATGACTAGTAGCAATAGCGTCACTATTCAAAATTTACCTCCGGGTACTTACACAGTAACGGTGAGCAGCGCCAATGGCACTTCCGATAGCGAAACCTTGCAAGTTTTTGCCAGCCCAAGCGCCTTGAGCATTTCAGCTTCGGTGACCAACGGTACTTGTGGGCAAAATGGTCAATTACAGCTATCTATCACTGGCGGGGCAGGGCCTTTCACAGTTGAATGGAGCGGCCCAAGCAGCAGTTCTGCAACAGTGAATGGTTCATCTTATACAATCCCTAACTTGCCAAGTGGTACTTATACAGTGAAAGTGACCGAAAATGGCGGCTGTAGCCAATCCAAAACAATGAGTGTTACCAACTCTAATCAACAACCGGTTGCTAATTTTTCTTATTCCGTGAATGGCACGACCGTAACTTTCGTCAATCAATCCTCTCCAGGTACTTATGCTTGGGCTTTTGGTGATAACAGCAATCCTAACAATAATTCTAATCCTTCGCATATCTATGGCAATAATGCTTCTTATCAAGCCTGTTTGACGGTGACCAATACCTGCGGTTCGCAATCTATTTGTAAAACGGTGACCGTTGGAATCCCTGCTAATGCTGCGTTGATCGATGTGAAAGACCTTTCCGGTGCAACTGGTGCGATCATCTTCGTTCCGGTGACGATTGAAAATTGTGTTACAGGTTCATTGGTTTCTTTCGCAGGTTCATTGAGCGTCAGCAATCCAGCAGTGGCGGTTGTTTCGGGCATTATTCCTGGTTCGATGTCGCCGCAATACAACGCTAATAATGGGACATTTAGTTATTTTAATAATAGCGGCAGCGGCGTTCCTTGTGGCCCGGGTCAAATCCTGTTTTATGTAGCAGTGCAAATGCTTGGAAATCAAGGTGCTTCGGCGGTTTTAAATATCGTAGGAACGCCTTTAACGATTGAATTGGGCGGCATGAATAACGGTGCGCCTTCCACGGTGCCATACTCTATTTCTTCCGGAATTGTGAGCGTCGCCAATACCGCCAAAATCGCGGGAGAAGTGACTACTTATTGGGGCGCAGGCTTGCCATCGGTAGAGGTGACCGCGACGCATGGCACGACATCTTTGATGAAAGTAACCGACGAAAATGGGCATTACGAATTACCAGCATTGCCTGTGAGTGAAATGTATCGCGTAGAACCCAAACGCACAGCTCAAGCAGAAAATGGGCTTTCGACGTATGCTCTTTTTGCGGGGCAACGATTTATTCTGGGAATGGAGCCTTTAGAAATTGTTTCGCCTTATCAAATTATCGCTGGGGATGCCAATTGCGATGGGAATTTCAGTTCGCTCGACTTATTCCTGATTCAACGCATTATCATTGGCACCAGCCAGGATTTTGGGCAATGCCCGTCCTGGGTTTTTGTAAAAGCAGGCTCACCGATGCCTACTGAGTTCACAGCGACAAACGTGTTCCCTTATTACAATTGCGATACTTTGATGCTGACCAAGGATACGATTTCTGATTTTATTGGTGTGAAAGTAGGCGATATTCTAGGCCATGCCAATCCTGTTGCCGTTGTGGGTAATCAGACTTCTCCGAGAAATAATGATGTATTGAAATTTATCGCTATAAGTAAATTTTTGAATACCAACGGTATCATTGAAATTCCGGTGACGAGCAGCAATTTTGAGCAAATCGCCAGCTATCAAATGGGCTTGTCGTTTGATGTAAATAAATTGGCATTTATAGACATCGTACCGTCGTCCAATCCCGCATTGGCGAAATTGGCAGTCGGCGCGACCAGTACTGAAAATGGCGCATTGCGCTTGAGTTGGTTCGATTTGCGTGGCGAGGGCGTTTCGGTGAATCCGGATGAAGTATTGTTTACCTTGCGTTTCCGAGTGTTACATTCCATTGAAAATCTGGCAGATGTACTTGAAGTAAATTCAAGATTTATCCGCTCTGAGGCTTATTCTAATGAAGCAACTCCGATGGACGTGGTTTTGACCATACAAGGCAGTGCCATTTTGAATCCTGGAAATGAGTCGGCGATCAGCTATAAATTGTACCAAAACGTGCCGAATCCATTTGCTCAAGACGCATTCATTGGCTTTGATTTGCCTTCGGATATGCAAGCAGACTTGATTATCTTTGACCAATTGGGCAAAACGGTACGAAAATATAGTGGCAATTTCACGCGTGGCTACAATCGCATCGAAGTACCCAAGCAATCGCTTGCGGATGGCGTTTATTATTACACTTTACGCACCGCCGATTTTGCAGATACGAAGAGTATGATTATTATAGAATAGAGATGTCAGAGCAGAGATGTCAGACTGGTAAAAATCTGACATCTCAGTTCTGACTTCCGATATCCAAAAAATTATCCCAAACCGATTGGCGCTTTGCCTCAATAAGATTGCGTTTCAGCCGTTTAGAAAAATTGGAGGAATTATAAAGCGCTTTGAACAGGCTTATGAAAAAATTAAAGCTCATCGTCAGCATTTGGGCTTTGTTGACATCTGCACCATTATTTGCACAGCAGCCGCTTGTGTTGCAACTGCCCGATACCATTGTAAACAGTGGCGATACGCTTCGTTTGGATATTCTTGCCCGCCAATTTACTAAAATTGTAAGTGCGCAGTTTTCCATTAACTGGAATCCAAATGTCATTCGATACGTTTCTTTTGAAGAGACTAATCTTACTTTTGTAGCGGTTGGTAATTCGGACGCAGCAAATGGCAATCTCCGTTTTTCCTGGTTCGACATTCAAGGTGTCGGGCAAACCCTCGCGGATGGTCGTTCTATCCTGCGGCTCAAGTTTTTTGTGAATGGAAATCCTGGCGACCAGACGAATGTGAATATTTCCGGTACACCACTGGCGATTCAGATTGCGAAGGCTACGGGCGAACCCAATAAGTTTGAAGATATACCTTTGAGTCAGCAAAACGGAGTTGTAGCAGTGGCAGGCGCTTTCAACGTAATTTTTAATGTAAAAAATGTGGATTGCAATGGTGATGG
>JANRME010000249.1:0-9798 GCA_033761835.1 Saprospiraceae bacterium | reverse complement strand
TTCCGATGCTTTTTTCGGATCTGCTTTTAAAGCGCTCACCACATCCACCCAATCCAAAGCATGCAAATGATAGAAATGCACCACGTGGTCGTGCATATACTGAGAACAAAACATAATATTGCGGACCAACTCTGCATTCGGCGGAATTACAATGCCCAAAGCGTCTTCTACTGTCCGGCAGGAGGCAAGGGAGTGCACCGTAGTACAAACACCACATACTCGCCCTACGAAAGCCCAGGCATCGCGCGGATCGCGCCCGCGAAGGATTTCTTCGATCAGACGCACCATTGTACCGGCACTATACACATCCGTGATTTTGCCATTATTGATTTCCGCTTCTATGCGCAAGTGACCTTCGATTCTGGTAATCGGGTCAACAACGATTCGCTGGCTCATATTTTGATTTTATTTCTTGTTTATTTTAAATGTCACATGAAACAAGCGACAAGATTTTCCTAAACTTAGCTTGCTTCTTGTCGCTTGCAGCTTGTCGCCCTTTTTACTCCGATAATTCCTGTTCTGATTCTTTGCCTTCTTCGACTAAATTGTCAATCAATTTTTTCTTCCGGAAATTTGTAGCAATCGCGTGTGCAGCAATACCTCCAGCAGTAACTCCGGCAGCCACTAACCCAATTGTATCGGCGTTACTTTCAATGCCAAAACCAGGGAAGTTTGCTTGTTGACGATAAAGTGGCCCATTATCCCAGAAATTCGCCTCGCTACAACCAATGCAACCGTGCCCCGACTGAATCGGGTAGCTCACACCGTCATTCCATTTGATGATACCACAAGAATTATAAGTCATCGGGCCTTTGCAACCCACTTTGTAGAGGCAGTATCCTTTCTTGGCATTTTCATCATCAAAAGTTTCGACGAATAAACCTGCATCGTAATATGGGCGGCGGTAGCAGCTATCGTGTACCCGCTTGGAATAAAATGCTTTTGGGCGACCGACACGATCCAATTCTGGCAAAGTTCCAAACGTAATTACATGAACCAATACCCCTGCCATTACCTCGCCAATTGGAGGGCAGCCTGGTACTTTTACAAGTGGTTTACCTTTTACTAATTTGTGAATAGGAGTAGCATTTGTCGGATTGGGTTTTGCCGCTTGAACGCAACCATTACAAGCACAGCTACCCCAGGCGATGATGGCTTTGGCACCAGCAGCGGCTTCTTCAAGCACTTGCAATGCCGACTTACCGCCAATGCAGCAATATGCTCCATTATTATCTATTGGTACGGAGCCTTCTACACACAAAATATATTCCCCATAAGAATCTTTCATCGTTTTCTCTTTAGCTGCTTCAGCATAATGACCGGAAGCTGCCATGAGCGTTTCAGTGTAATCGAGCGACAATTTATCGAGTAGAATATCGGCTACAATGGGGTGCGACGATCGGATAAAAGATTCGCTACAACAGGTACATTCCTGGAAGTGCAGCCAAATCACCGGCACACGGGACGTACTCATCAGTGTTTTGGAAATCTGCGCCGCGCCACTGGCCTCCAAGCCAAGATAAGCAGCCATCGTGGTACAGAACCTCATAAAATCCCGACGAGAGTAACCTTTCTGTCGCAGTTCTTCGTAGTAGGTTGGACGTTTTTCTGCGGTAGCGCTCATGATTTTGAATTTTTGTGACCGAGGAAAGTATATTTCACGAATTGGTATCAAAGTAAAACTATTGACAAGTTTTCTTGTATGACAATTCTCATTTATTCTGATGACTTTTGTCATCCGGCTACCTCTGGCTTCCATATAATTTTGTTCGAAATCTATATTGTAAAAACCTTAAATCTGAGTTTCTTATGAAGCGCACTTCCATCGCCTCTATTATATTGTTGCTGCCGTTTTTAAGCGAAGCACACGAAGGCCACGGTCAATTTCACGCCGACGATATCCGTCATTACTGGGGTTCCTTGGAGCATTTGATTCCAATTGCCATCATGGGATTAGTATTGGCTTTAATTTTATTTCAGATTGTAAAATTGGTCAATAAAAAAAGTACGGAGAAAGTAAATGACAAATAATAAATGCTAAATGGAATATGCATGAACTGTCCATCGTAATGGGTATAGTAGAAATTGCGGAATCAGAGACACGCAAAGCGGGTGCAGTGGCAGTGGAAAGCATTGAATTGGAAATTGGTAAATTGGCAGGCATCCAAATTGATTCATTGGAGTTTGCTTGGGACGTGGCGGTAAAAAATACCGTATTGCAAAAAGCGCACCGTCAAATACATCATATTCCTGGAAAAGCGCGCTGTTCAGAATGCGAAACCGAATTTGAAATGATAGAATTGTATGATGCTTGTCCAAATTGTGGACAGTATTTCAGCGAAATTTTACAAGGGCAAGAATTGCGTGTCAAATCTTTAGTAGTATCATAGAGGTATTTATAATTTTAAATTTTCTACAAAAATTTCATAATATTATAATTTCCAAACCATGTGTACCACCTGCGGATGCACCCAACCATCAGAAGCTGTCACTATCACTAAAATAGGCGAGGAAAGCCACGCGCACAGGCATTACCGTGACCAACCTGAACATCACCATCATCATAGCAATGGCCATCATCATGACGCAGTGACCATTGAACTGGAAAAAGACATCCTCAGCAAAAATAATCTGCTGGCACAGCGCAATCGTGGCTATTTTGAAGCAAAGGGCATCCTGGCACTCAACTTAGTGAGTTCGCCCGGCTCAGGCAAAACGAGTTTGCTGGAGCGCACGATTGAAGATTTAAAATCCGAATTTCCGATCAGCGTGATCGAAGGTGACCAACAAACGACGAATGATGCCGACCGCATCGCTCAAACTGGTGCGCCCGTTATTCAAATCAATACCGGCAAGGGTTGCCACTTGGATTCTGAAATGATTCATCAAGCTGTGAAAAAATTAAAACCGGCAGAAGAGTCCGTTTTGATGATTGAAAATGTGGGTAACCTGGTGTGCCCGGCGATGTTTGATCTGGGCGAAGCGGGAAGGGTGGTCATTATCAGTGTGACGGAAGGCGAGGACAAGCCAATTAAATATCCTGATATATTTTTCGGTTCTAAAGTGTGCATTTTCAATAAGATAGATTTGCTTCCCTATGTCAATTTTGATATAGAAAAAGCAAAAAATTATGCGCAACAAGTGAATCCGCATTTAAAATTTATCGAACTCTCTGCCACGACCGGCGAAGGGCTGGATCAATGGTATGATTGGATTCGCAAATCCCTGAAGCATTTTATAAAATATCAACATATTCATTAAGCCAAATATGAAATGCGAAATGAGAAATGTGAAACATCTCACACCTCTCATTTCATATCTCAAATTTTACATTTCAAATTTCCTATTACATGTGTTTAGCAATCCCTGGTAAAATACAATCCATCGCTGCGCAGCTCGACGATACGTTCCGAGTGGCAAAGGTCTCTTTTGGCGGTATTGTGAAAGATGTAAATCTGGCGATGGTTCCAGAGGCAAAAATAGGCGATTACGTGCTTGTGCATGTGGGCGTAGCCATTAGCCTTGTAGATGAAGATGAAGCGCAGCGGACGTTTTCGTATTTATTACAAGTCGGAGAACTAGAGGATTTAGAATCGGGATAGGGCGTTTTGAAGTAAATAATTGAATTTCAAAACCTATGATTATATATTTCTGCATACATTAATAAAAATATCATAGAATAATGGAATATTGTATAATTTCCTCTCCATCCATTCATTTATTCCAACATTCCATTATTACAACATTCCATTATTCCATTTTTCTTTTAGGTCATGCATTTTTCTTCTCGACCGCGCAAGTACTGATACCAAAAGGCGCATAAAGAGGACAAAAACTTACCAGGCTCGTCAGCAAGAATATGCCCGCCAACACCATTAATACAATACCTAAAGTGCCGGTAATAACGTTTGTAAAAAACAAGCCCGCAATCACAGCCGCAATAATCAATCGAATAATACGATCCGCAGAACCCATGTTCTTTTTCATAAGTAAAGGTTTTAGTTATTGAAAGATTGAATGAATAAGCCAATACCAGTTGCCAATGCAATGCAAATCAAGCACACCAGTAAAAGCTTGAGCATTTTTGATTTCATTGTTCAAACTTTAAACAAAGTTAATTAGAAATCATCTTGAAGTCAGTGACAAATATCACTTTGAAAGGAGGCTTTTGTAAGCGCTAAAGCTTATGAAATCGTCTCTTCATTAGAGTTATTCGAGAATAACATGAGTCATCCCGAATTTTGCGTAAAGTCGTCCCGGCGAGACAAAATATTGGTAGAAATGACTCATTTTTGATTATCAATAAAATAGATGCGCATATTTTTATTTTTGAACAACTTCATTTGAAGCAATCTAAATCTGAATTTCCAATCCATCATAAGCCAGTGCTATCCCTGGTGGCAGCGTTTTTGATAACTCTTCGTACAAACCCATGCTGTGACTGATATGCGTAAAAAATGCTTGCTCGGGGCGTACTTTGGCAACTAATGCAAGTGCTTCTTCTAAATTGGCGTGCGAATGATGCCAGGCATGATGCAAAGCGCTCGTAACGAGTACTTTTGAACCTTTAATTTTTTCTAATTCAATATCCGAAACCGTTTTTACGTCGGTCAAATAAGTAAAATCGCCAATACGAAAACCCAATACCGGCATACCGCCATGCATCACTTCGATGGGAGCAACAGGGATGCCCTCTACCTGAAATGGTGCATCTTTGGCAATCGTATGCAAGCGAAAACGCGGCGCGCCGGGATAGGGGTTTTCCTCGAAAGCATAAGCGAAGCGTTGGCGTAGTTCTTGCTGTACTTTCATAGTAGCATAAATCGCCATATCGCGCTGCTGCCGGAAATTAAAAGGACGCACATCATCCAAACCAATTACATGGTCGTTATGCTCGTGGGTCATCAGAATAGCGTCGAGCGAGGTAATATTTGCGCGGAGCATCTGCTGCCGGAAATCAGGGCCACAATCAATCGCAATATTTTTATTCCCAATACGGATCAACGCTGAGACACGCAGCCGGTGGTCACGGGGATCGTGGGATGTACACACGCGACAGTTGCACCCGATCACAGGTACGCCTTGCGAAGTGCCAGTTCCCAGGAATGTGACTTTGATTTCGATAAGCTTACCAGATTTGAAATGTGAGATATGAAATATATTATAATGCTTTACGTTTCCGATTGATCCAATGATTGCTGAATTTCCTTGTAAAATTTCACCGATTTTTCACTCAATTGCGATGCATCGACTTCCATGCCCCCCAATATTTCCAGCAAACAATTAATGCGCCCTTCGGTTTCATAGAATTTGTTGATAATCGCTATTTTTTTGTTCTCCACAATACAGTAGCCCGATTGGAAGTTCCCTTTTTCATAACGCACCACGTACGCCAGTTCTTCAAACAGCGTTTCCAATTTTTTGAGGGTATGTGTAGTATATTTAAAATTCATAATTCGATCAATTGAAGCCCAAAATAAGCTTTTTTGCTTTGAAAGTTTTATCTTTTAAACGCCCAAATCTCCCTGGGCATTCCTATTTTTGCAAAGTTTCAAAATGTGCCGTATGAATAATCGTTTCCGATGGACTTTTTTGATAGGTATTTTTGCCTTGCTTTCCGCCAATGTTCAAGCGCAACGCTTCGTGGGTGGCGCGGTAGCCGGTTTTAATTTATCACAAATAGACGGCGACTTGTTAGCCGGTTTTAACAAAATTGGCGTCAACGTCGGTGGAAAGGTAGCTACTATCCTGTCGGATCGTTGGCAGTTGAGTTTGGAGTTGCTGTATTCGCAACAAGGTGCCAGCCGCAGCAAAAATGATGATTTAAGCTCCGTTTATGATAAAATCAAACTCAATTTCGTGGAAGTGCCGGTGATGATTAACTTTAAAGAATGGAAATTCCATGTGAGTGGAGGCATGTCCTATGCTCGGTTGATTGATTTTAAAGTGATTGATTTTACTGGCTTGGACGTGAGTGACCAACAAGATTTTAATGAAAATATTTTTGCATTGCATCTGGGAGCGACTTATTATTTCAATGAAAAAGTGGGATTTGAAGTGCGCTGGTTTCGCGCTTTGAGTGATTTGCAAGCCCAAAAAGATGCAAGCACCTTATTGGGCCGTTCTATCAGTTGCAGAGTTATTTATCTATTTTAAAATCAATTAATTATGAATCGTTTATTCCTACTCATTTTTGTGACTTTATCTTTATTTGCTTGCAAACAGCAGCCAAAAGACGCAACGTCTCCAACCCAAACCGCCCCGGCTACCCAACTCACGACCCTCTCCTATCCGCCATTGCCCGGAGCCATTGCGAATGTCATCGGCACCAAAGGTGACCATATTGATGTACTTTTTTTCAATATGCCCATCAGTATTAGCCGCGACGGCAATCCCGATGTACAGCAAATGCTTTCGCACGTAAGTAGTGAAGCACCGAAGCAAGTAGCGCCTTGCCAGGCGATTGGCAGAATTTTTTTCCAGGGGCAAGGCGAGACCCTGGCTGAAGCCGACATTTTCTTAGATGAAAATTGTAATTACTATCTCTTTTACGAGAATGGGAAACCAGCCTATGCTAATTTTTTAACCCCAGATGGTGTTAAGCTGTACGAAAACTTGACCGCTCCGTATCGGAAAAGGTAAACACTGATAGGGTGATGAGGCCATAGAGCGAGTAAGATAAACCGCGAAATAAGAAAAGTATTATGGAACGCCCCATCACCCTATCACCACATCATTAAATCATTACATGGACAGATTTGGGGTTATTGATCTCGGGACGAATACATTTCATTTACTGATCGCTGAGCCAGACGCACAAGGCGCTTTCCGCGAATTGTACCGCGAGCGTCATTTCATTAAATTGGCCGAAGAAGGCATCGCCAAAATCGGCGCAGCAGCTTTCGAGCGTGGTTTGCGCACGATGCAGGCTTTTAGAAAAATACTTGATCAATATCAGGTAAACACAGTAAAAGCGGTCGGTACAGCAGCTTTGCGCACCGCAAGTAATGGTAAAGACTTCATCCAACAAGTGAAAGCCCTCACCTCTATTGAAGTAACGCTGATTACTGGCGACCGCGAAGCCGAATTGATTCACACAGGCGTTATGCTTGCGATTCCACCTACCCAAGAGCGAATGCTCATCATGGACATCGGCGGTGGAAGCGTGGAGTTTATCATCGCGGATTGTAAGCAAGTCTATTGGGCGCAAAGCTTTCCCGTTGGGGTGGCTGTATTGTGGAAAAATTTTCACAAAAGCGATCCGATTATTCCAACAGAAATAGAAGCAGTGCATCATTTTCTAAGCCAGTATCTAAAGCCTTTGTACAATGCTTTGCAACAGCATCCTACACCGATTTTAGTAGGCGCTTCGGGCACGTTTGATGTGTTGGAAAATATATTAGTCAAAGACAAAACTCATCCCCATCACTCGCATCTCGCGGTGAGCGCATTTCCGCCCTTCTATCAACAAATGTTACATACCACCCTCGTTGAACGCCTTCACATGGAAGGGATGCCAGCCGACCGCGCCGATATGATTATCGTCGCGCTTATTCTAATTGATCACATCCTTCAATTAATTGATTTCCAAAAAATTACCATTTCCGCTTTCGCCATGAAAGAAGGCATTTTGTATGAAATGATGACCTCCGAATCATAAAAGCCAGCTCTGCTTTTTAAAGGTTTATTTGTCCGCTCCAATCAAGTATTTGTCCAAAAACAAAACTTAAAATCCGACAATCCCATCTCAAATACCTATTTTCACCTCAAAAAAAAGATGCCCTTGTGGAAACGCTTCTTTTTGGGAATGCTTCGGGCTATCCTCCTTTTATTCGCCTATTTGAAATACTACCTCAAGCTTTTCCTCAGTCTTTTTGGCAAAGCACCAATCACTATTCTGGCCTATCGCGGCTACGGTCGTCGTGACCATATTCTCTTGCAAGGGCGCGTACTCAAAAATAAAGTCATCACAACCTCTCCTGCTGATTCGCTCTGGCGGAATCTCGTAAACAACTACAAACGCTTTGGCAGCGCCGAAATACGCGGGGCACAGCTTTGTGTTAGCATTGGCGAAAACAAATTCGATCTGACCACCGACCGCGAAGGGTATTTTTTCCTGGATACGCCTTTGGAAAAACCCTTAGAACCTGATGACAAAAAGTGGCGCAAAGCAAGCATCCGCCTCGTGCGTACCCGCCGCCGAGAAATTGATATCAGTGAAACCGCAAAAGTATTGGTTCCCACCAATGCCGAGTTTGGCGTCATCAGCGATATTGATGACACTATTCTGATCACGGAAGTCACTTCTTTGCTCAAACTCAAAATGTTGTACCTCACTTTTTTAAAAAATGCCACCAATCGAGAGGCTTTCCATGAAGTAGAAGCCTTTTTCCGAGCTTTGCAAAAAGGCAAAGACGATCAGAATCGCAATCCAGTGTTCTATGTTTCTAAAAGTCCTTGGAATCTGTACGACTTCCTCGAAGATTTTATCGAATTGAACGAATTACCTCGCGGGCCTTTGCTCTTACGCGATATTGGCTTATTGCCACGTCGCTTCCCTTTTTTTGAATCTTTGGACAAACAATATCGAGGGCACAAGATTTCGAGCGTTGCCCGCATCCTGCGAATGTATCCTGAGCTTCCATTTATTTTGGTTGGCGATAGCGGCGAGAAAGACGCTGAGATATACCTCACTATTGCCAAGTCATTTCCTGGGCAGGTGAAAGCCATCTATATTCATGATGTAAAAGAACCACGTCGCTCCCGCCATACCCTCCAACTTATCCAGCAATCGGGCGTAGAAAACATCAAACTCGTGAGCAGCTACCGCGAAGCCGCTGAAGACGCCGAGCGTCGAGGCTTTTTGAATATGAAAGTCTTCGAAGAATTTGGCAGTGGAAAAAGGTAGCAGCACTTCAATTTTCAAGCCAATATTTGCTCAAATCATTTTTTTTACGATATTTACATTGGCATTACATTTTATCACTCTACAAAAACAATTGCACCAATGACTAAGCGCACTTCCGGGCGTATCAAACTGCCCATCAATCCAAAAGACATCCTGGATTTAGCACAACGCGTCTATCAAAAACACCTTGCCGATGGCAAGGCTTCACTGCTCAACAATCTCGAAGGCAATACCTGGGAAACGATTGGTCCCAATATCACCATCGCACAGGCCAAGCACCAGGAGGCTGAAGAGTACAAACGCAAAATGGAAGAAGCCTACCGCGAACGCGATAAGTACCTACCGAGTATTACGGATTTGCTACGCGCTACCGTTGCTTTGCTTAAAGCGGTGTTCCGGCAGAACCCAAAGCGTCTGGGCGAGTGGACTTTCGAGGTAGATGACTCCACCCCAGGGAAAAAGAACGATCCGAAGGGGTAATTCTTCGATCGTCAAATGAAAAAGGCGGCGTAATATTCGGTTGCGTTGCCTTTTTATGTGTTAGATGCCAACTTACAAGTGTAATTTGCCACCTAATAAGTGTAAGATGCCATCTTGTAAAAGAAAGTTGCCATATTTTATGTGTAAGATGCCATCTTACAAGTGTAATTCGCCACCTAATAAGTATAATTTGGCATCTAACAAGTATAATTTGGCATCTAACAGATGTAAGATGCCATCTTGCAAAAGAGAGTCACTATCTATTAAAATAAAGTTGACAATTTATAAGGTCATTAGTTAGAAAATGATTCGTTATAAGCCATGAAATAAAAGAAAAATAAGGGCTTCATCTATAATTTCCTCTCACTGATAAATGATTCCCTGCGCTATTTTCACTATTATTACAAATA
>JANRME010000248.1:0-8218 GCA_033761835.1 Saprospiraceae bacterium | reverse complement strand
GATAAGGCTTTAAAATGACGCCATCATTGTTCAAGTTTGTCTTGATTTCATCCGCCACTTTCTCGGGATTCATAAAGAGATAGGATATTTCCTTTCCGAGCACCAAAAAACCAACGGCAACGGGATTGGCTTCTACATCAGCGCCGCGTATATTGAGCGTCCAGGCAATATCATCGAGTGTGGTAATCAAATGAAAATCAGCATCTTGCTTGGTCATTCGTTCGCGGATGCGATTCAATTTGGAAGCGCGGCTTTCGCCAGCGAATTGTTCATCGAATTCAAAAATCGTTCCTGTTGGCAAAGCAGGGCGGTCGAGCCAAATAGCAGGAATGAGGTCTATATGATAATCTAATTTGATTTGTTTTGAATGCAAATGCTTTTCCAAAAAGCGGATTTGCCCAACCGAAAAGAGCGAACCGTCCAAACCAAGCGTAGCGCCTGCTTTCAGGTTTTCCTGTAGCCAGGTGACGTGCTCTGGCGCGTGTGGTATGATTTGCTTATGAAGCCCAATTTCAGTGCCTTTTAGCTCGGTTTCTGCTTGCAAAAAATAACGAGAATCCGTCCATAAACCAGCGTGGTTTTGCGTGACGATCACCAAGCCCGCCGAACCTGTGAATCCTGAAATCCACTGTCGCGTTTTCCAATGATCGGGTAGGTATTCGCTTTGATGCGGATCGCTGCTGGGAATGAGGTAGGCGTCGATGCCTTGCGCTTGCATTGCCTGGCGGAGGCGGCTGATTTTTTCGTTGATGGTCATGGTTGGGTTTTAGAAATTTGAAATTGGTTATTGGTAATTTGAAATTGGGATTTGGCAAATAAACAAAATTCATTCCAGACCTTATGTTGTAAAAGCTTGCAAATTCCTGTCGCAATACATTTTATAAATCACCTTTCATGGGCCGCAGCAGGATTTCTTCGAGGCAAACCGTTGGCCCTGTATTCCAGGCATTCCAAATGGCTTGTGCCACTTCTTTTGGGTTGATGAGTCGTTCTGAAGGAATATTCGAGCCTTCCCAGGAGGCGGTATTGGTAGAGCCGGGGAGTATTGCAGTTACTTTTACGCCTTTGTTTTGCAATTCCAGTCGCAGGCAGCGCGTGAAGCCGAGCATGGCGTATTTCGTGATGGTATAGGAGCCGGAATCAGCATAAGCTTTGAGGCTGGCGACAGAGCAGAGATTAAAAATATGCCCTTTTCCTCGTTCCACCATCATAGGTGCGATCGTGCGCGTGAGATGATAAGCAGCATACAAATTAATATTCATCATGTTTTCGAGAATATTATCGTCTTCATCCAGCATTTCACTTTGAATAAAAATCCCGGCATTATTGATAAGTACATCTACCGTATCCCAATGCGTCTTGATAAGGTCGCCGAGGCGCAGCACTTCTTCTTTTTGAGCGAGATCAGTCGGAAAAATATGTATTTGGACAGGAAATTTGCTTTCCAAATCTTTTTTTACTTTCAAAAGGTCTTTTCTATGACGAGCAATAAGCGAGAGGTTAAAACCCTGCTGTGCAAAGATTTCGGCGGTGGCACGGCCAATGCCTTTGGTAGCTCCTGTGATTATTGCGTTCATTATTTTGAATGAATGGTTGATTGAATGGCTGAGTTTCTAGTAATACAAGTCTGACATCTTTTATCTGACTTCTCTCTTCTGGCATCTCTCTTCTCAGACGATTCAACTTCTTTTCACCTAGGATTGTTGCGTAAAAAGCTTTTACTAAAAGTTCGATTGAGCGAATTCTGCAAAATTGAACTATTTTTGGGCTTTCTAATACGGCAGAACCCGAAAGACATGAATTTAAAGATTCTTTACCATTTTGGCCGCTATGTATTGATGCTTGGCACGGCGCTGGGGCGGCCTGAGAATTGGCGGATGTACTATAAAGAAACCATGCGCCAGATGAATGATATTGGGGTAGGGTCCTTGATTATTGTGGTGTTGATTTCCATTTTTATTGGTGCAGTGACGGCGATCCAGTTTGCCTATCAGCTTGACGGAACCTTAGTGCCTCGTTATTACATTGGTTATATCGTGCGTGATAGTACCATTATAGAATTAGCGCCGACTATTACATGCTTAGTTTTGGCGGGAAAAGTTGGGTCGAATATGGCAGCAGAAATTGGCGGGATGCGCCAAAAAGAACACATTGATGCCATGGAAATCATGGGCGTCAATACAGCTGCGTATTTGCTGCGCCCCAAGATTCAAGCGGCTTTGATCGTCATTCCGATGCTGGTGGCAATTGGTGCATTCGTGAGCATTATGGGCGGCTATCTTGCATCTGTACCAACGGGTTTGATGAGTGATGCGGAGTACGTGCAAGGAGTTCGTTCGTTTTTCTTGCAGAAAAATGTGCGGATGATGTTCGTCAAAGCTATTGTTTTTGCCTTTATCCTTACAAGTGTATCATGTTATCAGGGTTATTATGTAAAAGGCGGCAGTATAGAACTTGGTCGAGCCAGCACCAATGCTGTTGTATATAGTGATATTTTAATATTATTAGCCGATTATTTAATTGCGGTACTTTTGACATAAACCAATGTGCTAATTTGCCGATATATCATCATGATAACAAATTTCTATTTATTAATAAAATAGAATTTATTTAAAATTACATAATATTCTTTATAAAATTTGATTATCAATTTTATTTACTTTCGACTGTTGACTATAAAACTGCTCGACTACTTATGATTAAAGCCGAAAATATTTATAAATCTTTTGAGGGGAATGATGTGCTGAAAGGCATCACCACTGAGTTTTTTCCAGGCAAAACCAATCTGATCATTGGACGAAGCGGCGCGGGGAAAACCGTACTGCTAAAGATTCTGGTGGGCTTGCTGACCCCAACGACCGGCAAAGTTCTTTATGACACGACCGATTTTTTCAGTTTGGATAAAAAAGAGAAGCGCGCTTTGCGAATGCAAATCGGGATGCTGTTTCAAGGCTCGGCTTTATTCGATTCGATGACCGTTGAGCAAAATATTCGCTTTCCGTTGGATATGTTTACAACCATGACCGCCAAAGAGAAGCTGAATCGAGTAAATTATTGTCTTGAAAGGGTAGAATTGACGGGCAAAAATAAAAGTTTTCCTTCTGAAGTGAGCGGTGGGCAACAAAAGCGCGTAGGTATTGCTCGCGCTATCGTGTTACAACCGAAATATCTTTTTTGCGACGAACCTAATTCCGGGCTTGACCCTAAAACCGCTTTATTGATTGACGAACTTATCAAAAGTATCACCGTTGAAAATAATATTACCACCGTTATTAATACACATGATATGAATTCTGTAATGGAAATCGGTGATAATATTATTTTATTATACAAAGGTGAAATCGTTTGGCGCGGTAGTAACCACGAGGTGCTTACCAGCGATAACGAGGTTCTCGACGATTTTATTTTTGCCTCCCCTTTCCTCCAACGCCTGCGTGCGGCTGCTATGGAAAAAGGGGCTTCCCCAGCGAAGTGAGAAGCCCGTCACATTTATAATTAATGATCTTCATCTTCTTCCTCTTCGGAATTTATTGTAGCGCGGTGATTATTCATCGGTATATTTTCTCCTGCACCTTGATGATTAAACCAGTCAATCAATTGATTCTTCTGCGTTTCAGAAAGTCGAGCTTCTGAGTGCATCATTTTATAATCCCATAAAGGCATTTCGTCATTCTCGATAACTTCAATAATCTCTTCAAATGCTTCTCCTTGTTCTTCACCAAAAGCTTCTGGTGTTCCCCATTTTGAGAAATTTAAATGTTCCCGGCCTTCTATGATATGGTTTTGTAAAATCCATGATATAGGCGCAACATTTGAGTACCAGGGATATTTCGTCTCATGTGAATGACAATCATAGCAAGCATTTTTAAGCATTGCAGCGATCTCAGTTGGCGCTTGTGTCATCGTCAAAAAATCTTGTTGCAAATCCACTGGTGGATTTTGATGGCTCGGACGTATAAATTGCATCCCGATAAATACAATCATCAAGCCAATTAATATGATTTTAATTGCCTTTTTCATGTTAATGTTTTTTGTTTTAAAAATAATTTTACTCCCCTTTCAGATCGTTTATTCGTCTCCACTCACACTACCATTTATGTAATAAGCTCCTCGTAACGCTAATTGCTCGTTGTCACCCAGTTGCAATTCTTCAATTTCGATAAAATCACCATCTGAAGCACCAGTAATGACTGCTGTTTTTTCAAAACCATTTACTTTTTTAATAAAAATAAAACTTTCATTACCTTCTGTTATAATAGCACTGGTCGGCACTGCCAGCACTTCTTTAGCCGTAGTATAAATGCGCGCTTGCACATAAGTGCCGGCGATCAGATCAATTGGTTCTTTGTCGAAATGCCCATGTATCATCGTTGTTTTAGTCTCCGGCTCAATCATTTTGCCCACCAAATGCACTTCAGCCTTATAAACACGATCACTGCCTGGCATCTGGCATTCGATGCGCTGCCCTTCTTTTAGTTGCCCCACGTCTTTGGCAAAAACCTGTAATTCAAGATGAACATGACTATTATCTACAATTTCAAACAACAAATCATTGGGAGATACGAGCTTACCATTATTAATATTCACTTTGGTAATATAACCATTTACAGGCGCGTAAAAACTGATCGCTGATTGAATTTCTCCAGTATTTTCAAGTGTTTTGGTGGCAATGCCCAGCAATTCGAGTTCCGCTTTTAAACCTTTGTAGCGCGCTTGTTGCAGGCTCCAATCCGCTTTGGCTTGTTCCAGCGTTTTTTGCGAAGCCGCGTCTGCGGCAGCCAATGTTTCCTTACGTTTCAGATCATTTTGCAAAAATGCTAATTGGCTTTCCACTTCCAAAAATTCCCGTTGTAATTTCACCAAATCAGGATGTTTGATAGAAGTGAGCAAAGTGCCTTTTTTTACAAAATCGCCCGGCAACCATTTGGCAGATTGAATAAACCCCGAGGTTGGCGCAGAGACCGAATAAAGGCTGTAGGGCGGCACTTCGATGCGTCCAGTGCATTCTATATAGCTAGAAATCATTCGTTTTTCGGGCTTTCCCAATTCGATACCAGCCAACTCCATTTGTTCGTTGGAAAGCTGTACCAGCGCTGCATTTGACGGTGTTGTTTCAGAAACAAGTGCTTCTTTTTTACCGCAAGCAATGAGGATTAAACCGAAAAATGTAAAATTTATAATGTAAAATGTAATAGATTTAAAAAAAGCCATTTTTATGATTTTTTCCATGATTTTTCTTTTTAGAAATAAGAAGCAAGTGGCAAGCAACGAGAGCAAAAGTGCCCTTATGCCTTACACCTTTACTCTTCCGTTAAAAATTGTAATTCTAAAATCGCTTGATTATATTTATTCATCAAATCCAGACGATCCAATTCATTACGCAAAGCCATTTCCAGACTCTGTACATAGCGGAAATAATCAATTTCTCCATTTTGCAACTGCGCATTTGCCAATTCCCGTAGTGCTTGAGCTTGCTGGCGAAGCGCAGCGCCATTCGTGTCTAATTGCTGCCGCAAAAGTGTAACTTGCTGCATTGATAATTCTATTTGGCGTTGCAAATTATAAGTTACAAGTTGTAGTTTGTTGTTAGCAATAATTTCCTGCAATTGCGCTTGTTCGATTCGTGCGCGTTGCGGTTTATTGAAAATTGGCAAGGCTGCACCGACCGCCACCCCTTGCAAAGCAAAATCCGGGCGAACACTTTGATTAAAATATCCCACATACCATTCTGGATTTAGTTGCTTTTGTTGCAAGATTGCCTCTGCTTTAGCAACTTCGGTTTGCTGACGGTATGTTTCGGTAAGAGAACTGGCGCTACCAGAAAAAGTTGGCATTGTCAATTCTTGAAAAACGCCTTCGGGCAGGGTGTAATCTTGATTTAAAAAAGCCGCTTGCCGCAAATCGAACCATGCTTGTTGCCTTTCTAATTCTGTATTCGATAAGTCTTTAGAAATAAGAATTAATTGATTGTCAACCAATGTTTTATCCAATCGATTAATTTCACCTGCCTTGTATTGCAAATCTGCCTTTTGCGAGGTTTCCAAGTATAAATCGCGTTGCTGCTGCAATAAGCGAACCCGCTCGATTTGATAAGCCCAATCATGCCAATTTTGCCGAACTTGGAAAGCAATTTGCCTTTCCAAGAAAGTTTTTTCACTTATTGACAATGCGACATTAGCTTTGGCAACTTCCTTGCGCTGCTTGTTGACAGCAACATTTCCAAGGTTTTGTGAAGCATCAAAACGATAATCCACCAATGTGGTGTTGATTTGACCGCCTTCGATAGCCAAACTCGTTTTGGGAATCTCTCTTGATCCGATAATGCCCAAATTTGCAGCCTGTACTTGCAAATCCGCATTTTTCAAAGCCGGATGTTCGCGTAAAGCATAGTTGATCGCAGAATCAAGCGCTAAGGGTTGCTGTGCAAAAACACTTGCTCCCAATAAGAAAAAAACAATCGTCACAACAGCTTCTTTCGGGGCTTCCAGGCGACTCAATTTTCGATTCACCAAATAATACAGCACAGGCAGCACCACCAAAGTGAGCAAAGTTGCTGTTATCAAGCCGCCAATGACGACCGTTGCCAAAGGTTTTTGCACTTCCGCGCCGTTAGATGTGGAAATTGCCATCGGCAAGAATCCAAGCGCAGCAACGGTTGCGGTCATAATTACCGGGCGCATCCGCACCAAGCTGCCTTCGATTACAATCGATCGTATATCGGTTTTTCCTTCTTCATAACGCATTCGATTAAAATGACTTATCAATACGATCCCATTCAACACCGCCACGCCAAACAAAGCAATAAACCCAACACCTGCCGAGATACTGAAAGGCATTCCACGCATCCAGAGTGCAAGCACGCCACCAATGGCGGACATGGGCACAGCAGTAAAAATCATAATAGCATATTTTAATTTTCCGAAGGTGAAATAGAGCAGCACAAAAATCAAAAGCAAAGCCACCGGCACTGCAATAGCAAGACGAGCTTGTGCTTTTTGCAGATTTTCAAACTGACCGCCGTACTGAATGCTATAGCCTGGCGGCATTTTTAGTCTGGCGGCTAATGCAGCCTCCACTTCAGCGACCAAGCTGGAAATATCGCGGTTTCTCACGTTGACGCCAATGGTAATTCTGCGGCGAGCGCTTTCGCGTGAAATCTGCATCGGGCCTTCGCTGTATTTCGCATTTGCGACCTCACTGAGCGGGATCATAGTTCCGTTGTCAAGATGCACAAACAAGCGACTCAGGTCAAGTTGATTCCGAGCTTGCTCATTCAATCGAACGACCAGATCAAATTTTCGCTCATTTTCAAATACAACGCCAGCAGCCTCACCTGCATAAGCCGTGCGTACCAGCGTATTAAGTTCTTCAATATTCAAGCCATATTCGGCGATTTTTTGGCGATTGTATTCCACCATCAATTGTGGCAAGCCTTCGGTTTGTTCCACTTTCACGTCGGCAGCACCTGGAATTCCATTGATAATATTGGCAGCTTGATCTGCAAGGCGTTTTAATTCTTCTACATTTTCACCAAAAATTTTCACAGCAAGATCGGCCTTTGCACCGGTCATTAACTCGTTGAAACGCAATTGAATAGGCTGCGTAAATTCAAAAGAAGCGCCTGCGATCACTTCCAGTTTTGCCTTCATTTTTTCTACCAATTCTTCTCTTGTAGAAGCGCTGACCCATTCTTCTTTTTCTTTTAAAATAATCATAATATCGGCATCCTCAATGGCCATAGGGTCGGTGGGCACTTCGGCGGTACCAATTTTGGAGACAACGTGCTTCACTTCAGGAAAGTTTTTCAACAGAACCTGCTCTGCTTTGGTCGAAGTATTGACACTTTCTGACAAGGAGCTACCTGGTTGGATTGCCATTTGCATCGCCAGATCGCCTTCTTCGAGCGTGGGAATGAATTCTGCGCCTAATGATCTGAAAATCAAGAAGGCGATTAATAAAAATGCGGTCGCTAATCCTAAAATCAGGTAGGGCAATTTCAGAGAAAAGCGCAGCACAGGATGATACATCCGACGCAAGAAATTAACAAATTTATCCGCAAAACTCTGAGACTCGCGTATTTTCTTAGGCATTACCAAGGCTGTCATCATTGGCACGTAGGTCAAGGAAAGCAGCAATGCGCCCAACACTGCAAAACTAAAGGTCATTGCCATTGGACGGAACATTTTACCTTCCGTGCCCGTCAAGGTCATAATTGGGA
>JANRME010000247.1:0-10965 GCA_033761835.1 Saprospiraceae bacterium | reverse complement strand
GGAGCAGAATCATTTAGTCATTTATTTCAAATCCCCTTTGACGGTGAATGCCGATAAACTCCGAGGCACGCCCTATCATAAAACCGCTGAAAATGATGCGTTGAAAGACGAAAAAGTGAGTGTTTATGCGCGCAAAGCGCCCTATCATTTTGGCTGGGACTGGGGCCCGCGCATTGTCACTTCTGGCATTTGGCGACCGGTAAAACTGGTAGAATGGGATAATATCATATTAGATGAAATTCAAATTTATCAAAAAAGCCTTTCCGAAGAGCAAGCGATATTACAAGCAAATGTAATAACCCGAGGGAATTTTGATGCTAATTATACGATTTTATTAAAAAACGCAACCAATAATGAAATATTGGCGCAGCAAAATATTACAAATCCATTTAGTGGAAATGTAATAATTGATTTTACCATTAATAATCCGCAGCTTTGGTGGACGCATAATTTGGGTGAGCCTTATCTTTATAATTTCATTATCGAAATAAGTACAGATGGGCAAGTTGTAGATTCAAAATCAATACGTTATGGTTTAAGAAATATTGCATTAGTTCGGGAGAAAGATAAATTCGGCGAATCTTTTTATTTTAAACTAAATGGAATTCCTGTTTTTATGAAGGGCGCTAATTATATTCCTTCCGAAACGATGCTCCCTCGGCGCAGTACTGCTGATCTGGATCGCATTTTAAATGATGCTAAAGCCGTGAATATGAATATGATACGCGTGTGGGGTGGCGGTATTTACGAAGACGATTATTTTTATGATAAATGCGATGAAATGGGCTTGCTCGTGTGGCAGGATTTTATGTTTGCCTGCTCGATGTATCCTGGCGTGGATACTGCTTTTTATGAAAATGTAAAACAAGAAGCCATCGAAAACGTGCGCCGTTTAAGGAATCACCCCAGCATTGCTATTTGGTGTGGGAATAACGAGGTCGATATTGCTTGGCATAACTGGGGTTGGCAAGTGCGTTTTTTAATTATTGGTAAGGAAGCGCAAGAAATGAAGGAATCTTATCAAAAATTATTTCATGAATTATTACCAGACATCATAAAAAATGAAGACCCGCAGCGCCCTTATGTCCACTCCTCGCCCCTGAGCGAAGGCGGCAAATCTGGTAATCTTGACAACGGCTGTATGCACTATTGGAAACCCTGGAATATGAATGACGAATTTGATGGATATGAAAAAAACGTCGGGCGCTACATGAACGAGTACGGCTTCCAGTCTTTCCCGGAAATGGCAACTATTAAACAATTTTCTACTTCTGATGATTGGTCCTTCGATAGTGAAGTAATGAAAAAACATCAAAAAAGCTATATCGGCAATGGGCGTATCGGAAAGTTTGTAGATAAATATTATGCAAAACCGACTGATTTTGAGGACTTTGCCTATAAAAGTCAACTCGTACAAGCCGAAGGCATCCGCACCGCCATCCGCGCGCATCGCAAAGCCATGCCGCGCTGTATGGGCACTGTGTATTGGCAATTGGACGACTGCTGGCCCGCACCTTCCTGGTCAAGCATTGATTATTATGGTCGCTGGAAAGCCTTGCATTATGCTTTGAAAGAATTGTACGCCGATCAATTGATTGTGCCCTGGGAAGCCAATGGATTCCTGCATATCCAGATTATAAATGACCAATTGGATACTTTATCGACTCGGGTGTTTATTGAATCTAAAACATTGAATGGCAAGGAATTATACAGGATTGAAAAGAATGTAATACTTAGCGCAAACACCTCAGAAATTTATGCCGTGATTCCGGTGGAATCTTTATTGCAAAATATGAAAAAAGAGGAGGTGGTATTGAGCATACATTTGGGGCGAGGCGATTCCATGATCGCCAAAACCAATCATTATTTTGTACTACCGAAAGACTTGGATTTAAAAACACCCAAGAATTTGGAGATTCAGATAAATGAATCCGCAAAAACACTTACCCTTCGAGCCAATACTTTGATAAAAGGATTATATTTATTCACTGAAAACGATATACGATTTGAAAACAATTATTTTGACTTGCTACCGAATGAAGCGGTGACAATTGCTTATCAAGGTGAATTGAAGCGAGACCATTTGCAGTGGAAATATTATCAAAAAAATCAATAATTAGCTCTCCTGCAACACCAAGAGCGGCACAGGGCTATTAAATACTTCTTTTGCAGTAATGCTTTCATGAAACACTTCTCCTAGGATGCCTCGCCTGCGGCGAATCATGCAAAGTAGATCGGCATTATATTCTGCAATAAATGCATTAATACTTTCATTTATATTATCTGCATCAAGTTCATAATGATACGTTCGTTCTATGTCCTTTAAATATTTATCAACAGCAGCATTCAATCCATCATTTGCTACATCTTTATGATATATACGAAGCATAGCTGCTTGGCTTTGAGCAATTTGTACCAAAGGAAAGAACATCAAATCACTAAAATCTTCTTCTTCATCTACTGCCAGTACAATCGTTTGAATCGGTCGGAAAGCAAAACCTGCAGGCACAACCAGCACAGGTACATGGATATTTTTGATAATATTATTCGCGGTGCTACCAATAAAAACTTCCTCCAAGCCGCTCGCGCCTTGCGTACCCATCACGATTAAATCATACATATAATGCTGGGCAAGATCCATCACAATGTCAATGGTATCACCTTCAATAATTTTGCTTTCGAGTTGAGCATTATTTTTAAGAAGCGCTCCTGTATTTTTTGTAAGCTCCAGCATTGCATTTGTGGCATCCTCTTTCATAAAAGATTCCACCGAAATAAAACTCCCTGCCTTGCTATACACTTGATACGTATGCAAAAGCGTAATCGTGCTACCGAAAGTATTGGCTATATCCACCGCGTAAGCCAAGGCATTATTTGCACACTCCGAAAAATCGGTCGGGACGAGTATTTTTTTCATCAATAACTTGGTGTTTTGGTATTATGATGCTTTGGTGTTATAGCACTTAAAATATTGTCTCATCGAACCAAAACACGATAACACCATCGCGCCAAAGCACTAATTTTTACAAATCTCCGAAATTTTCACCATTACTGGTATGATTAAAAGCTAATTCGAGCATTTCTTTCAATGACTCCACACTTGGCACTTGCTTTTGCAACAATACTTTACCGTCAAGAGATAAAGCAGGAATACCGATGATATCGTATTGCATCAGCTTTTCAAATTCCTGGATTTCCTCTATTACCACATTCAAACCCAACTCCTGTAGCGCCAGTAGCAAATTTGTTTTTAAGGCCCGTGTTTCGGAAGAGCCGACTCCCAGCAATTTAAGTCGAGGTATTTCTTTATGAAAATTACTCATTGTTATCACGCTGATTCTCTTATTATTATTTTACAAAAGATTTTTTGCTTTCATTCTGTCCATTTCATTTTGGTCAAAACTTCACCTGATACGCAAGGTAAAAACGTTATGAAAGACATTGAATGATTTTTATTTTTAAAAAAGGTGATTTTTGTCATTTTTTTGTACTTTCAGAGATCTTTCATTTGCAAATTCCTAAGCGCTTGAAAAAAGAAGAACAGTTGCAGCAGCATTATTCGGATATCGTATTGAAACTCAATGCTATCATTGATACGGCCACTGATGGTATCATCTCTATTGATGAGCGAGGCGTGATGGAAATGGTAAATGCTGCAGCAGCAAAGCTTTTTGGTTATGAAATCACTGAATTGGTCGGTCGTAATGTAAGTGCTTTGATGCCAGAACCTGACTCCAGTCGCCATGATGGTTACATTACGAATTACTTGCGCACCGGCGAACGAAAAATTATTGGCATTGGCAGGGAGGTGCGCGGCAAGCGAAAAAACGGCTCTTTCTTTCCTTTACGTCTGAGTATCAGCGAAGTAAATCTTCACAATCGGCGCATTTTTACTGGCATCGTACATGATCTGACCGAACAGAAAATGACGGAGGAAGCGCTGCGCCGAGAAAAAGAGCGCACCCAGCTTTATTTGGATATTGCCAATACCATTTTTTTGGTCATCGATAAAGATAAGAAAGTGACGATGCTCAATCGCAAAGGCTGTGAAACGGTGGGCTATTGCGAAGAAGACGTGTTAGGTCAAAACTGGTTCGATGTGGCGGTTTTGGAATCGGAACGAGAGCGCGTAAGGGATATATTTCGTCAGATGATGCAAAATTCGCCTGAACAATTGGAATATATCGAATATCACATTTATAACAAAAAAAATAATATAACGCATCTCATTGCTTGGCACAACTCTTTGGTTCGGGATGAAAACGGCAAACTTTTAGCGATCATCAGCGCTGGCGTGGACATCACCGAACACCGGAAAGCGGAAGAACGCATCAACCGCCTCAATGCTGAGTTGGAACAACGCGTGGAACAACGCACGGAAGAATTGGCCTCCGCGGTAAATCAACTTTTAAATACCAATAATCAACTCAAAAAAGAAATCGTGGAGCGCGAGGCTGCAGAAAGTGCTCTGCGCGAAAGCGAGCAGGAAATCCGTAAAGCCTTGGAGCGTGAAAAAGAATTGAGTGAGTTGAAATCGCGCTTTGTATCTATGGCCTCGCATGAATTTAGGACGCCCTTGAGTACAATTCTATCATCCGCCGATTTGGTGGAAGCCTATCAAAAAGAAGAACACCAAGAGAAACGCCAACGGCATACCGCTCGGATCAAATCAGCGGTGGCTAATTTAACCAATATTCTCAACGATTTCCTATCTTTGAGCCGCTTCGAAGAAGGCAAAGTAGAAATCAGCCCAGTTGAATTTGATATTACAGAATTCTGTAATGAAACTTTGGATGAAATCAAAGTATTACTTAAGGCCGGACAAGAAATTAAGCATCAAAGTAACAAAGTGGGTGCGGTACTTTTTTTAGACAAAAAAATGCTAAAAAACGTGTTATTCAATTTGCTTTCCAATGCTATTAAATATTCTGATGAAGGTAAAATGATTGATTGTTCTTTGGATATTTCTCAGGAAGCCCTTCAAATTACTATTTCCGATGAAGGTATTGGCATACCGGAAGAAGAACAGCAGCATCTTTTTAGCCCATTTTTCAGAGCACACAATGTAGAAAACATCCAAGGAACGGGGCTGGGACTCAATATTGTGAAGCGCTACGTGGACTTAATGAAGGGCGGCATTCACTTTGAAAGCCAATTGGGCAAGGGTACCACCTTCTATATTACCTTGCCTTTGCAAGAAGCGGATACTTAAATACTGTAAAATAGCAGAACTAAAAATTTATTCCTATTTTTGAGACTTTACGGTGCTTACTTACCAACGTAATTCTAAAATTCACCACATTTCATGAAAAAAATTTTGGTTATCGAAGATAATTTGGAGGTGCGGGAAAATCTGGCTGAAATATTAGAGCTATCTGGTTATGAGGTAGTTGCCGCTGAAGATGGCACTGAAGGTGTTGATCTGGCTTTGAATCAGCAACCCGACCTCATCATCTGTGATGTAATGATGCCCAAACTCGATGGCTTTGGCGTACTCAATATCCTGAGCAAACGCGCCGAGACTGCCGACATTCCTTTTATTTTCTTAACTGCAAAAGCAGAGAAATCCGATTTCAGAAGAGGAATGAACCTCGGTGCCGATGATTATATCACCAAGCCTTTTTATAAAGATGAACTCCTGGCTGTTGTAGAAGTCCGGCTTCGCAAAAGCGAGCAATTGCGCAAGCGGTTCGACAAAACGGAACAAGGTTTACACGCTTTTATCAACGAAGCGCGCGGTTTTGAAGAGTTGAAAAAATTATCGAGCGAACGCAAGATCAAATTGTTCAAAAAACGAGAAGTGATTTTTGAAGAAGGCGATTATCCACGTTATTTATATTTTATTAAAAGCGGCAAAGTGAAATTATTTAAAACCAATGATGATGGTAAAGAATATATCATTTCGCTTTGCACCGACGGAGAATTTATGGGTTATGTGGATTTGATTAAAGACACTAAATATAATGAAGCCGCCGCCGCATTGGAAGATACAGAGGTAAGCCTCATTCCGAAAGAGGATTTTCAGACATTATTACACGCCAACCGTGATGTTGCTTCGCAATTGATTAAAATGTTGGCAAATAATGTGACAGAAAAAGAGGAGCAATTATTACAATTAGCTTATAATTCTGTAAGAAAACGGGTCGCTGATGCTTTATTATTATTACATAATAAAGAAGGCAAAAACGAATTTAATATCCTGCGTGATGATTTGGCACGCATTGTCGGCACGGCGAAGGAAAGCGTAATCAGAATGCTCACCGAATTTAAAGAGGATGGTTATATTGATATTACCGATGGGGCGATTATTATTAAAAATCGTCAAAAATTAGAGCATATGCCGGGTTAGGGGGACTTGGAGATGTGGTGACTTGGTGACGTGGTGAGATTTTTACAGGCTTTACTTTAAATCAAAAAAATGCTATTGCAGCGAAAGAATCTATTGATTTTGCTGGTTTTGCTCTTGCTTGTGCATTTGTTCTATTTTCCCACCTGGCAAGGAGGATTTATCACTGATTTTATTGGCTGGCAAGCTCGTTTTGATAAAGCTTCTTTTCTTGATGTTCTATATAATTTTGGTGTTCCATCTTTACATCAATTTTCCAATTTATTCTTTTTTTTATTGTATAAATCGCTCGACACGAATGGCTTGGGCTGGTATTTAATATTTACATCACTCCATGCCGTGAATGGCTTTTTATTATTCCGATTCAGTAAAATATTATTAGATAGCTTTCAGTCCAAACACGCTGATTTTATTGCGATTGGCGCTGCATTTATTTTTTTACTATCACCTTATCAAACAGAGGCAGTAGTCTGGAAAGTTTGTCTGAATTATTTGCTGGTTGGAATACTAATACTATCGGCGCTTACAAGTACTTTAAGCTGGCTGGAAAGCAACAAAAAACGCGATCTTTACTTAATTTATTTATTCTATCTTTTATCCTTATTTACTTTAGAATTATCCTTAATGCTTCCTTTTATAAGCGCTACCCTACTCTTGTTCTGGACATTTAGTAAAAATGAAAATGCATTATTAAAAAATAGATTTTTACAATTGGTCTTGCCGCAATTCGCACTTATCGGCATTTACTTTTTATTGAATCGCCTATCATTTGGCACGTGGATAGGGCATTACGGCGCGGAAACACATTTAAAATTTCCAATATTTGAAGTTTTTGGCAATTATTTTAGATATCTAACGAAATACTTTTTATTCACTCGTTATTTTGAACATCCAGTCAAAGAAGCTATTTTCCTGGCTTTCAGCAAAAAAAATATATTAATTCCCGCCGCCATCGGTGGATTTTTAACTTTAATATTTTATATCTTCTTTTTCAAAAGATTATCCTTGCGCCTGCGTGTAGGAGGCTGGGCGCTGCTCACTTTTTTTATTTTATTAACACCTATCATCAATCTTTATTTTTATTATTTGCTTCATGTAGAGAATGATCGTTATGGCTACGTTGCATCATTATTTTTTGCAATATTTTTAGCTTCTATCATTTCCTTTTTACCAAAATGGGGGCGCTTCGCAGTATTAAGTATCTGGCTCATTATCAGCGGGTTTTATCTGCAAAAGACGAATCAATTTTGGTCGGAATCCACACATATTTATAATAATTTACTAAATAACTTCCAATGGCATCATCAAGATACCGTTTATATTTTAAATATTCCTGATAATTATAATGGAGTTTTAATGTTTCGGGATTTGTCTGGTAAAGATCGAGCATTTGAAGACGCTTTGCAATACATTCGGCGCAAGCCATATCATGGAAAATTATACGAAGTAGTGCAATACAATATGACCACGCCTGCTGATGGCGTTAATGTACAAAGGGACTCCACTGGAACGATTATTACAACCTTTAATCAATGGGGCACTTGGTGGTGGTGGCGCGGCTTAGGCGCCGGGCAGTACGAGAAAGAACATTATATTTTTGAAACAAAAGGGCAATCGTATGAATTACATTTTAAACAAAAGCCTGATAATGTGGTGTCTATATATCAGATTGGAGATAAATGGGAAGAATTTAATCCTGAATAAAAATCAAAAACCATGAAAAATCTCCGCATCGGTATTTTCGCTGTAGTCATGTTATTATACATCTGGTTTCCATTTAATATGATTCGGCAAACCGAACAAGTATTAAAACATGGAAATGTATATCGCTTTCAATTGCAACCGATTGACCCTTATGATGCTTTCCGGGGGCGATATGTGAGTCTTTTTTATGGTAATCAGGAAATCCCATCAAGTGATTCGCTCCTGAGTGGACAGGAAGTTTATATTACTTTACAACGCGATTCGCTTGGTTTTGCAAATTTTAAAAATATTTATACAGAAAAGCCAACTCAACAAGACTACCTCACAACCAATGTTTTATACTTTAATAATGGTTTGGTTACTATTGAAATTCCTGAAAATATGGCTTATTATTATATGAATGAGCAATCAGCGCCGGAAGTAGAAAAATTAGTGATGTTTCCAATGCCATCTGACAGTCTGCAAGAAATTCATTCTTCGGTAGATATCAGGATTTTAAATGGGAATGCAGTCGTAGAAGAGCTGTATATCAATGACTTACCCGTTAAAACTTATTTGAAACAACAATAATATAATAAAAAACGGCGGACTATCATATAGAGATAATCCGCCATTCGTTCTTCCTCTTTTTGGATATGTGCATGGAAAACGTTAATAGACGTTGAAATGCTGCACATATTGGCTATTGGTTTGGCGATTGGATACCAAATCCACATCCAAACGGCAGTTTTCAAATTGTAGCGCATACGTTTGCTGTGTATGGCTGCGGCTAAGTGGTGCGTCCTTTACCACGGACAAGCCTAAGAAATTGCCAGCTTCTTTAAAGCTCAGCATCAATTCTTTGATCAGGTTCAGGGCGTTATTGTCCGACTGCGCATTGAGCAGTCCCACGGTTAAAGCTAATTTGATTCGGCGAATGTTCATGTTAGATTGTTTTGTCGGGTTTTAAAAATGATTGTTTCCTTTGGTATATTTATTTACGAGTAATAACTCCTTTTTGGTTTCAGATGTTGCTTCGCTTTGTTTTAAAGTATTGTTAAATCACTTTAAGGTTTTTAACACTTATTTCGGCGCAAATTTCTCTGGTTTTGTTGCATTGGACGAATTATTCCGACGAAGGTTTAATGGGCTTCGACAATTAAGATTATTTTTAGCAATAATACCCCTAAGCTTGCAGAAAAATGAAAATGGTAAGATATATATAATCAATGTTTTGAAACTACTCTTTAGGCAAGCGCTCGTAGATATTTATTTCCTCCGGAAAACGTTTGAGCAGGCGATAATTTGTTTTTACGTAAGTAGCGAAAGCTTCATTTAAAAACTTTCCTTGAAATATAATAAAGCGTGGCTGCTGCTGTAATATTTTAAATAATTCCTCGGTTTGATTGATTTCAAGGGCATTCACGTTTTCCTGATCCCATATCAAGGAACGATGTACGTATGGCGTCAGGCTTTCTTTATTTAATAAATGATTAATAATTTGATGATAATTGCCCGTATAAATTTTATCTTCCGGTTGAATTTTATTTTCCAAATATTCAGCCACTTGTGTAGCATAATCAGGCTTATCCAAATAATCTTTTTTATAAAAAAGACTATTAGCAGTCATTAATATAATTAAAATCGGATAACCAATTTTAGGTGTAAATATTTTTTTCAACCAGCTATCCCACTGACGCCGTTCGTCAAAAAAGCTCCCTGCCATCAAAGCAAAAGGCAGCATAAACTGAATAAAATAATGATCAAATAATTTTCCGGGCAAAATAATGATATATAAGACCGCTAAAGACCAGGTAATAATTAAAAATTTGAAGCCATTCAAATAAAAAGAACGCCCGAAAAGGCTATAAAAAAAGAAAAATGTAATAAAAAAGAATCGTGCAAAAGCTTGTAAAATAAACTCCGCAAACTTTGTCCAATGCTGATCAATAAAATAATTGCCACTTACTTCAAATGTATAAAACAGGAATTGCTGCGCATAATTTTGTGAATAATAAAACGCATAAACCGAAGTAAATGGAATCGCAAATCCTATCATACAAGCGAGGCAGAGTATAATAATTTTTGAAATGACCCATTTTTCTTTAATCGCTTTCCACAGAAAGAAGACTGCAAAAGCAATTGCATCAAATAAAACGACATATTTTATAATAAATCCTGCCCCCAGGCAAAGTCCGGCTAATAAAAAATGATGAATCTTTGGAGGCAATAATAATAACCAGAGTGCAATGATGGTAAAGAGATTAAAAAACAACTCCGTATTTGGCGAAATGCCATAATGCGTGTAAACAGAGGTCATCACAATATACATCACCCCTGTAGCGAAAGGAGCGTGCCCTCTGCCGCCCAATTGCTCTTGCACTTTATGCAGCCCCAGCGCGGTAAGCGCGATCCAAAGCGTCGTCAGAATGCGGATAACGACAACCGAATCTCCAAAAAGAGTCTGAAAAAGACCAAATAAAAGAAAAATGCCAACTGGCTTGGTATCAATAACATCGATCAGGTAAATTTTACCTTCGCGGATGGCATCGGCGATCAGGATATAAGTGGATTCATCGTGGTTGATCACCGACGGAAAAAACGACAAAAAGCGCATCAATAGCGCCAAAATGGCATACGCCGCCAGTATTTTAGCCCAGGCTAATGGTTTATTTTTCAAATTACTATCCGCATTTTTTTACGAAAAGGAAAGTGCGAAGGTAGCGAAAATATTGTGGATCCGTAAAAAAATAAGTGTACGATTGAACTTTTATAAAATTTGCGACAAGGAACGCTCCTTTTGCAGGAACGCACTTTTCTTGGTTAAAAACGTTATATTTGTATAATAGAAAACAGAAATTATGTCCGTTCAAGTTACAAAAAGGTTGATTACAGTAGAAGAATACCATAAAATGGGCGAAGTAGGTATTCTGAAA
>JANRME010000246.1:0-3364 GCA_033761835.1 Saprospiraceae bacterium | reverse complement strand
TGTCCATCCTGATTGGGGTGGGCAGTTTGTCATATTGTATTATCGACCAACAGCAGTTGGTGTTCTTGCGCGACCTGACTTATTCGTCGCCTCAGGCACTCGGCGATTTGTTTTTGCAGGATGAGTACTTGCGGCAATCTTATCAACATATTCGGGTTGGAATTGCTTCTGGAATCTTTACTCTTGTGCCCAATCGCCTTTACAATATGGCGGAAAAACGCGCTTATTTGCAACAGATTGTAATGATAGAGAACACGATTGATGTTCGAACCGATGAGGTTCGTTCCTTATCAGTGATAAATGTATATGCCGAACAGCGCGAGGTTTTAGATACCGTTCTTAAATACTTGCCTGGAAGTAAAATCTTCCATATCAGCACAGCAATTCTCAATGGCTTATTTTTACAAAATATGTCTTCAAAAGGGTCTATGCTGTTTCTCCACGTTCACGCGGATAAGCTGATTGTGACCTTACTACACGAAAAATCGCTCCAATTTATCAATCTATTCAATTACCAATCGGCGAAAGACTTTTTGTATTATGTGATGCTGGTTTTTGATCAATTTAACTTAGCTCCGGAAGAAATTACGACTTACATCTCGGGGCAGTTGGTAAAAGAATCAGAGGTTTATCCGATGCTCCACCGTTATATCCGCAATCTTAATTTCCTTCCATCGCCCGATTTTATTAAGTTTGGCCCAAAATGGAAAGAGCAACCTGGTCACTTTTACTTCGACCTTTTTAGTTTAACGCTTTGTAATTGATACTTTTGCGACAGTCAAATCAAGTCATCTATTCATGCGCATTATTGCAGGAAAATTCAAAGGACGCCGCTTTCACCCGCCCGCCGATAATTGGCCGACGCGGCCAACCACCGATTTTGCTAAAGAAGGGTTGTTTAATATTCTAAATAATAATATAGATTTTGAATCGGTAAAGGTTTTAGATCTTTTTGGTGGTACCGGAAGCCATAGTTATGAATTTATTTCACGCGGCTGCACGGATGTAACTTATGTTGACAAATTTCCTGGATGCGTGGCTTTTGTAAAAAAGACCGCTCAAGAATTAAAAATTGAATCTAATATCCGCATCGTAAGAGCCGATGTGTTTAAATTTATAGAAACCTGCGCCGAGCAATTCGATTATATCTTTGCGGGGCCGCCCTACGCACTCTCCACGATTGATCAAATCCCTGATTTAATTTTTAAATACGATTTATTGAAAGACGATGGTTGGTTTGTATTGGAACATGATCCTACGCATTCCTATCAGAAGTATCCTCATTTTTTGCAAGAACGCAATTACGGGAAGACTATCTTTAGCTTTTTTAGTAAAAATACTTTTAAAGTAGAATAATTATTTTTAAATTGAAAATTTAAAAATATATAACAAGTAAATAATCAGCTAACAGTCATTATTGGTTAATCGCTCGCATAAGCGTTTGTTGCAGTCTTCGAAGATCATCATAAGTGCCACCTTCTTGAGAAAATCGAACCACGCCGTTGACCACGTTACCTTTGGAACTTAGGATGGAGACAATTCTTTGATCTACCACCATCGCCAGTTGTATATCTTGGAAACCTTTGCTGAGGGTATAAACCTTCTTTGCAGCTGTTTCATTCAACAATAAATCAAAAACCGCCAGCTTTTGCAAAGTATCCACATAAATTTCGCCCACGCCTGTAAAATCAGAAGCCGTCACGATTGGAGTTTGTAAGATGCAATAAGACTCTTTGGTATTTTGTAATTTTAATTTCAGCTGACATTTCATCCCCTTTGTCGGGTTCACTGCATGGATACCCAGCGTCAGATCTTGGGAAAAAGATAAGACCCTTATAAATGCAACCAATAATAAAGTAAGCGCCGCAACCTTCATTCTATCAAAAATAGCACTATATAATAGGCTTTCTACACTTTGCAGCGGGTGCACCGCCTCATTTGTCAACCAATATAACACTTTTGAAGTAATTTTTTATACCTACAAAATGCCTTAACTAAAAAATAACGATCCAGCATTGCCTATCCTCATCTTTTGTAGCTTCATCCTATTTTTTGAACGCTTCAGTCCATTTTTTTTGTTTTTGAATGGGATTAAATTGCATTTTGCAGTAAAACAAACCAATTATGTCGCGTATCCTACTCATTATTATATTTGAATTTTTCTTTATTAAAATCTTTGGGCAAACTATTATTACAGGAATAGTAAATGATGAAAACGGCGATCCGATCATTGGTGCGAATGTTTTCTTGAAAGATACGTATGACGGCACTTCCACCGAAGCGGATGGCAAGTTTAGTTTTGAAACGGAAGAAATTGATACACAAATTTTAATTGTATCATATTTAAGTTACGAAACATATGAACAAAGCATAATACTAACAGGTGGTACACTCCAATTACAAATTCAGCTCAAGCTCGCAGCCAATGAATTGGAAACAGTCACGATCACTGCCGGCTCTTTTGAAGCGGGTGATGAAAAGAAGACAACGGTATTAAATTCGCTTGATATTGTGACAACCGCTGGAGCGCTCGCCGATATTACTTCGGCCATGAATACCTTGCCCGGCGCACAGCGCGTAGGCGAAACCGGACAGCTCTTTGTGCGCGGCGGCGCAGCTCATGAAACCCGCGCCTTTATTGACGGGATGTATGTGCAAAATCCTTTCACCAGCACCGCGCCCAATGTGCCTGCCCGCGGCCGATTCTCGCCTTTTTTATTCAAAGGCACGATGTTCAGCACTGGTGGCTACTCTGCTGAGTATGGGCAAGCACTTTCTTCGGCTTTGATTTTGAATACGCAGGATTTGGCACAAGAAACCGTGACCAGCATTTCGCTGATGACCGTAGGATTGGGGCTTGCGCATACGCAGCGTTGGGAGAATACTTCTCTGGCGGTTTCAGCGGATTATTCTGATCTCACGCCTTATATGAAGCTGATTCCACAAAATATTGATTGGGACAAGTCGCCACACGGCTTGAACGGGCAGTTGATCTTTCGGCATAAAACTTCGGAAACGGGTATGTTTAAAATCCAGGCGCAGAGCGGAAATAATGGCTTTATTATGCAATATCCGAATACAGAAAATGTAAATATTACAAATCGATTAAAATTAAGTAATGATAATTACTTTATTAGCAGTTCTTATAGAGAATTACTAAATGATCAATGGTCGCTATTTATTGGCGGTGGTTATACTTATAATAAAGATTTAATTTCAGAGCAATTCAGCGTAGAAACCGATGAACAATCGGCGCAGAGCAAGGTTACTTTACAATACGCCCCTACCAGTAAAATAAATATTAAAACCGGCGCAGAGTTTATTTACAATCAATATGTAGAAGATTTTACAGACCTTGATGGCG
>JANRME010000245.1:0-7525 GCA_033761835.1 Saprospiraceae bacterium | reverse complement strand
CGGTGCTAAGGGTGCTGCTGGGCGACTTGAGTTTGGTTTTTCCATCCTCGGTTTTCCCGTTTCGCAATTCTCGGAAGATAGTCACCAAGCGCTGAATTTCCTGGATCGGTGTGGCTTGGGGCGGCAGTTCCAATGATTTCCCAATTTTTTCAACCCGACTTTTTACAATTTGCACTTCTTCTTCCAATTTCGCAGGAAGCGGCATGATTACTGTATTGAATCGTCGGCGCAAAGCGCTGGAAAGCTCATTTACACCTCGGTCGCGGTCATTAGCGGTTGCGATAATATTAAAACCTTGAATAGCTTGCACTTCAGAGTTTAATTCCGGGATTGGGAGTATTTTTTCCGAAAGTACCGTGATAAGCGCATCTTGCACATCCGAGGGAACGCGCGTCAATTCTTCTACGCGAGCGATTTTACCGCTTTTCATAGCGACCATCACAGGGCTTGGTACGAGTGCTTCTGATGAAGGTCCTTTGGCTAATAATTGTGCATAATTCCAGCCGTAGCGCAAGGATTCCTCCGCCATGCCCGCTGTGCCTTGTACCAATAATTTAGAGTCGCCCGAAATAGCTGCCGACAAATGCTCGGAGACCCATGTTTTGGCAGTGCCGGGCACACCCACCAACAGCAAAGCACGATCCGTAACCAGCGTTGCTACTGCGATTTCGACCAGGCGGCGATTACCAAAATACTTGGGTTCAATTTCAAAACCATTGCCCAGTTTGCCTCCAAGCAAATAGGTGACGACTGCCCAGGGCGACAATTTCCAATTACCTGGGCGTTGGCGATCATCCACTTTGGCGAGTTCTGCCAGTTCATGCGCGTAAGCATCTTCCGCGTGGGGGCGAAGGATATGATTTTCCATGTTGAAAGGCTTATCAGAACGTTGAGAAGTAAGTGCTTCATTCGCAAGTTAAAAACGCGAACATTATTTTGATAGTTTTTCTCAAAAGAAATTAATCATCATAGCTGTGAGGTTGGGTTATCTTTTGAACGCTGCAAAAATTAAAAAATACTTATATTTAAGGCTTTCCAAATATTAGAATGCATTTTTATCAAATAAAGATTAAGTCAACATGGAATCCATAAAACGAATCGGATTATTCTTGATGATAATATTAAGTCAATCTGCCTTTGCACAAAATGAGCAACCGACTAAAAAAATATTTGTCACCGGAGCTGGAATGGGTAAACAATTTATCAATTACGTTGCCTCTTTAACAGGTAAAAAAGATCCGAAAATATGCTTCCTTCCGACCGCCAGCGGCGATAATCCTAACGGAATTATGACCTGGTATAAAAATTGTGAAGATTTAGAAGTAAAGCCTTATGTATTAAGGGTTTGGATAAGCTCTTATTCTCAGACGGAAAGCTTTGAAGAGATGCTTTTAAAAATGGATGCTATCATTGTAGGAGGTGGTAATACCTTGAATATGATTGCTATCTAGAAAGCACAAGGAATAGATTTGGCACTCAAAAAAGCTTATGACAAAGGCATTGTGTTAGCTGGTGGAAGCGCGGGTTCGCTTTGTTGGTTTACAGAAGGTACAACCGATTCTCGTCCTAAAGAACTCAGTGTTGTAGAAGGATTAGGATTTCTGAATTACAGTCATTGTCCACACTATTCAAGTGAAGCATCGAGACGCCCTTTGTATCATAAAAATATTCTTAGCGGCGAGTTCGCAGCAGGATACGCCTGCGATGATCGAGCCGGCATTTTGTTTGTGAATGAAAAATTCGCCAAAGCGGTAGCCCTGGATGCGAATAACCATTCTTATTTTGTTTCACTGGAAAATGGACAAATTAAAGAAGAGAAGCTGGTTTCGGAAATTATTAAATAGCAGTATTATAAAGCATTATTTTTCAAAGGCTTTGAGCATATTCATGCGGAAGTTGATGATTTTCAGCATATTCTCCGTTTGCCAATCCCAGCGATTGCTGTGTTGTTCATAGAATTCACGGATTTCCATCAATTTCTCAGGGCGGCAACGATAAGCAAATTCCTCCGGTTCTTTGGAGGATTCCAGGTATTCAAAAATTGCAGGATTTTCGACTTCTCTTTTTAAAAGCGATTGCCAATCAGGATTCTGTTGCAATAACCACTTACCACGTGCGCCGATATGCGGCCGCGCCAGCTTCCACAAGGTTTTGTTGCGAAGCGAAGATTTGAACAAAGCCGGCAACAATTCGGGTAGTAATATTTTATGTTGTTGTTGCAAAAGGAAAAAAAACTCCGGCAAGGCTTTTTTATAAAACCCATTCAACAGGAGTTCCAAGTGAAAAGCAGCAGCAGTTGTGCAATAATCTTCTTCCCCTTCTTGTGCTGGTTCTGGCAATTCGCTTTTAAAATCTTGTAATAAAAATCCAGCTTTTTGTATTTGCCAGAAAGCAGCCGCACCTTCCAATACAAATGCGGCCAATTCCCCATCCATTTTGATGCCTTTTTTACGCAATTTTTCTAACACCAATAGAGGTAACTGCCCATTTTCAGAGCCTATGAGCGCCATTTTTATTAATTCTTGCCAGATCATTTATATTTGTTTAACGAGGAAGCCAAAGGTCTAAATAAGAAGTTTAATTAAATAAAAGGGGGTTGGTACTGCCGAAATGGCAAGTTTTTAGTATATTATATTCAAGAAGCGCTTCGTTTGAACATCGCACAGATGCTGCATAGATGCATTTCAGCCACTATTTTGGCAATGCCTTATTGCGTATAGTTTTTTTATTTTTTCAATGCTTCAAGATATTTTTTATTTACTCCGTTGTCTTCTTCTTTCTCGCAAAGCGTTTCTATTTTTTGTCTTGAAAAATTTGTTCTATATCATAGGTTAATAAATTATCTGTGTTGGTCGATAAGAATATTGTTTCCATCTGGGTCGGTCAAAGTGATATGAGCTGGTCCGCTTGAATTTGGGTCGGCTTCGGAAGTTAATTGTATTCCGCAATTTTTTAAATGCTCTTGAATAACTCTTACATCATCAAAAGTTTCCAAATTTTGAGCATTTTCGTCCCAACCTGGATTAAAAGTAATGATGTTATTTTTAAACATTCCTTCAAATAACCCAATTACGGCATTTCCATTTTTCAATATCAACCATTTTTGATTGATGTCACCACCCAAATTTGTAAACCCCAGATTTTCGTAAAACTCCTTTGATTTCTGAATGTCTTTTACTGTAAGACTAATTGAAAAAGCGCCTAATTTCATATTCATCTTCTTTTTTATATTATAAGTTCGGTATTAAAATTACACATAACTATCATGCTACTTACTTCGTCTTTTACTTCGTCAGTTGGAGGTGCAGGTATATTCGCATTAGAAATATTAGGTTTTCAAACTCTTCAATCGAGTGCGCCACTTTTTTGAAATCGTTTTTCACGCTGTTCGATACTTTTTTCTTTATAGAATGGAATTCCCAAGCCTGTATTCAGTTTATTGATGCCGTGCTGATGTTCTTTCGGCATCAAAATATGCATTTCCATGAGTTGTTCAGGATAAAGTATGATCACAATTACTTTTGTTTTCTTCAATATTACAAAGAAAAGGTGATTTCGCAACAAATTGAGTCTATTTCATAATTCATTCCGTATTTCAATGATTTTTTCCCACTTTAACAACATTCGTCGGGAATATAATTATCTGGGACGGATTTTACCGTGAAGAACCGAGCCGTTGTAGCGAAGCTGACGTATTGGTTGAATTTGTAAACTTTTGTAAATCAATTAATTATTACATTTTTTTATTTTAAAATTCACATTGAATAATTAGCACATGCGTAGTGTAAGTGTTTTGAGTGCATTATCGAATGTGCATCGTTGTAGCCAGTTTTTCCCTGTATTTTTTCTCCAACGCACTTGCAAAAGCTGCTTTGTCATTCCGTAGCAATTCCATGCCTTCCCCATTTTGAATGGTTGGATGGATGTCTCTCAGGTGATTATCGCTCCAGGTTGCAAGCTCTACAAGGACAGGCGTCAATGCCAAGCCCTTATCGGTTAAAAGATAAAGATTGGTCTTTTTATTATCTGGTCGTTGTGTTTTGATGATGATTCCCACTTCCTCCAGCAATTTGAGTTTGGTCGAAAGAATATTGGTCGCAATGGCTTCCTCACTTTCCGTAAAGTCCTTAAAGGTCTCTTTGCCTTCGATGAGCATTTGCTTTACAATAACCAGCATCCACTTGTCACCTAAGACATCCAAGGCGGAAGTAAACGGGCAATCACATCTGAAATCTGGTCGCATGTGTTAACGGTTCATTAAATATTACTTGCAAATTGAAATTAATTTTCAAAATTACTTGCAAATTGAAAGTTATTCCATGTTTTTGCTTGCGAAACAAAAGTAATAATTATTCGTCAAACGACAAAATCAATGAGAAAAGTAATCGGCGTATTTCTGCTATTAGGTATGCTCGCTTCCTGTGGCATCAATAAAACAACATCAACAAGCGAGGTAAATTCATCAAAAACAAAAACAATGAGTAACAAAGAAATCGTAGGCACTTTCTTAGGTGCTGTCGCTAAACAAGACCTTGAAACAGTACGTGAATTTGGACATGCTGACTATATTCAGCATAATCCCTTTGTTCCCACTGGACTTGCGCCATTCATCGGGCTGCTGCCAATTTTGAAAGAACACGGTACGTATGCCAAAAACGTGCGGATGTTTGAAGACGGCAATTATGTGTTTATGCACAATATTTGGCACAATGCCAAGCCTTTTGGGGCAGATGAAATGGTAGCATTTGACATCATTCGCGTTGATGCAAATGGAAAAGTAGCAGAACATTGGGACGCTATGACGACCCTGGTAAAAGAAACCGCCAGCGGAAGAACTCAAACCGATGGACCTACTGCGGTAGAAGACCTGGACAAAACCGCGGCGAATAAAGCGTTAGCTGTTGCCCTCATTGAAGATGTTTTAATGGGTAAAAACCCAGGTAAGATCACCGAATACATCAGTGCCGAAGAATACCACCAGCACAACCCGGGAATCAAAGATGGATTGAGTGGCATTGTAGAAGCCGTACAATACCTCACTGCACAAAACAACATGTTCAAGTACAACAAAATCCACAAGGTTTTGGGTGAAGGCAACTTCGTGCTTACGGTGAGTGAAGGTGAATGGAACGGAGGTAAACCACACGCGTTTTACGACTTATTCCAAATGAAAGCGGGTAAGATTGTAGAGCATTGGGATGTGATTCAAGAAATTCCTACAGAAGGATTGGCGAATACTAATGGAATGTTTGGAGGATTTTAATAATAACCGTTAACACCAATAACAAGAGTAATCATGACTGAAAATTCAATTTCAACACTCGCTCTGGTACTGTGTATGATACCAGGCATTCTTCACTCATTGGAAGTAGCTTTTCCCATGTTGGCTCGTTTGATTGTGAACTATGTACTTCCATTGTTTGAACCTGGTTTGCCCAAGGGTAAGCATCAAATGACTGCTGATGAGCAGACGGCGATGCTGGATGCGGCAATTGCAACTGTGCCAGAAGGGAAGAAAACAGCAGCGAAAGATTATATATTTCTCCTGCTTTTTGAACAACGCCAAAATTCTCTGGCTTTATGGTCGGTTATAGCTGGTATCCTTTACGCCTGGCAACTGCCTTTGGAGGAGCGTGCTACGCTGCATTTCTTATTACTGGTGATGTCGACTTTGTTTACGTTGGTCAACGTTAATCATGCCGGTATTCCCTTTTTGGGGCACCACCCGAAAGTATCCAGAAATGGTCGAAATGTAGGTATCGTGTTTGTTCCTTTCTGGCTCGCATCAACTGTACTTAATTATTTAGCTTTTACTTATGCTTCTAATTAACCACACATTTTCAATCAATTTTAAAATAAAATAAAATTGAAAAATATAATCATCACCGGAAGCAGCAACGGCTTCGGCTTCAAAGCCGCCAAAGGTTTTGCTGATAAAGGCTATCAAGTTTTTGCTACCATGCGTAATCCTATCGGAAAAAATGCGGTAGCAAAAGCGGAATTAGAAGCACATGCTGCCCACATCAAGGTGGTGGATATGGATGTTACCAACGATGCTTCGGTAAAAGAAGCGATGGCGAGTATCCTTGCAGCAGCAGGAAGTATTGACATCTTAATCAATAATGCCGGGATTATGTATTTGGGCATTACCGAGGCATTTAGTGTCGAACAGGCTCATTTTCAGATGGAAACCAATTATTATGGCGCGATTAGAGTCATGCAAGCGGTTTTGCCTTCTATGCGTAAGGCAGGCTCAGGCCTAATTATCAATACCTCTTCGTTGGTAGGTCGTATGTCACCGCCATTTTTTGGTACTTACACCGCTACTAAACACGCCTTGGAAGGCTATGCACAAGCGTTGCGTTATGAAGTATCGCCTTTTGGAGTTGATATTGTCATAGTAGAACCTGGTCCATTTGGTACAGGACTTTTGGCATCTGGACAAGTTCCTGCTCACAGCGAAGTTTTAGAAACGTATGGCGCATTGGCAGGAGTTCCGTCTGCAATGGGCGAAAATTTTGTTCAAATGCTACAAAGCGAAGGCGCACCCAACCCCCAATGGGTGGTAGATGCTTATTTGAAATTAGCGGATATGCCATTTGGAAATCGTCCAACAAGAACGGTTGTTGGTATCACTTGGGGTGTGGATGAAATCAATGCTTTGACCCAACCTGTTCAAGACAGAGTATTAAAAGAGATGCAACTCGATTCGGTTTTGGGTGGTGTTTCTGCATAATCATTGAACTTTTAGTTCATTTTTATACAATCACAAGGGTTTCGGCTCTTGTGATTTTTTTTTGGATTGTGGTTTTTCTAATTGGCACACAACGGCAGCGGGGCTTTCTCCGCCATGTGCGCACATGCTTTGCAGGGGGCTGTAATTCTCTTTTATCCTAAAAATATTGCTTTCCCAATATCTGCCTTCGTTAAGCCCTTTTGCTCAACTTGATTTAGTAGAACAGTTGGAATTTCACGAACAACAAACATTTTTTCGGTGGCTAAACGACTTGCTTCTGCCAAAAGTTTTCCGTTTCCACCCGTAATCTGTCCAATGAGTTCAACACCATTTTTTCTTGCTCTTTTGCGAAATGTTGTCATGGTAAGTGACAATATCCACTTCAATATAGCAGGTAAATTCACTCCTGCTTTGTGCATTTTTTCAGGGACTACGTAATGCAGCGAAATGATTTTTTTGGGTTGTAAATCAATGGATTGCAATAAAATATCCTTCCCTAAAAGGTCAAAAATGTAGGTGAGTTCGCCTACTTTCAAGACATCGGTAAACTGCTCTTTGCGATAGTCAATTACTCGGTCTATCCCTACTTTTTTCAGGTCGTCAAGGTCTTTCCCGCTTGCTGTTCCGATCACTTCCAGTCCCATACTTTTGGCGATTTGAACAGCCAAAAATCCTACACCCCCACCAGCGCCGTGAATGAGTATTTTTTCCCCTTTTTTTGCCGCTAATTGTTGCAGACTGTCATATGCCGTTAGCAAAGGTAGAGCAATGATACCTGCTTGATGTGTA
>JANRME010000244.1:0-8282 GCA_033761835.1 Saprospiraceae bacterium | reverse complement strand
ATCGAGTCGGTCTCACGCTGCCGTCTAATTGCTGCTGGTTTCTGATTTTATTATAAAACAAGCAAAGCACATTTAGTCTTAAAATCATAAGATTTTGTTTTAAACGCTACGATTTTTGTAAAATTTAAATACGCAATCCCGATTTTATTTTAGTATAACTATAAAAAAATTGGCTTAAGAACGCAAATCAATCCACTAATCTCCATTTAAACCCGATCCTCAAAGCGGCGGGCGGGTAAGCGTAATAAGCGGTCTGGTAGAAAAAGTCCTCGGTGAGGAATGCGTTGGTGAGGTTTTCAAATTTGACAAAAGCGCGGAACTTGGTGACCCGCATCGTGAAGAAGGCATCTATCGCCGGGTAAAAGTCAACCTGGCGTTGGTTTTGCAATTGGAATTGTCCACTGACAGGGTTGTAATAATCCGCAAAATAAGCGTCGTTATAGCGCAGATCGAAGCCCAATTTTACATTCAATACTTTGAACCAATTGCCTTCGTAATACAAACTATGTTTGCCATAAATTTGCGGTAAGCGTATAAAATCTTCGGATGCATTTTGCAATACTATGATATTATCTAAATGAAAATTCCAGACTTTAAAATCTTTTTGCACGATGAATTGCAAGATACTGAGTGGGGTAGCGCTTTGCTGGGGCGTGGAGAGGGTATCATAATAAATGTAATTATTGAGTAAATGATAACGCCCGGTGATGCCGATTTGTAAAGTTGGAATTAAATAAGTGCCGCCGATGGTGGTTTCCAGCGTTTGCTTGAAATCATTTTTCCACAATTCGCGCTGCGATACATAAAAACGATGCTGAATGAGATTCGGCGCGTTGAGTTGGTTGATAAACTCGCCTTTTAGCTGTCCAAATTTTCCAAGATCAAGGAGCAACGTGCCCTGCGCACGGTAGTCGCCGATATTGCCGAGTACGCCAAGATGCCCGTAGGTTTCGAGCCGCAGGCGCTCACCAAAGCTGAGATTCCATTTGCCCGTCAGGAAAAGCGTATTGATGGTAGAATCCGAAGGTTCTTGCGTCAGAAAATGAATGCTGTAAATCACGCCCAATTCCAGGAGATCCCGTTCGTCTTTGGCTTCGGAGGCGCGATTGGCGCGGAGTTTGAAGGTGCTTAGGCGAAAGCTGTTTTCGATTTTTTGATGCTGAATGAAATGCCGCACGCCTCTGCCGTCGGGCGCAAGTATTGGAAAACGATTAAAAAAAGCGGTATCTGCGTCCAGGTCGTTGTCAAAAAACTTGTATCGATAATCCCCCAATACCAATTGGTGCGAAAGCGTGTAAGCCCGCGTGATGCCTTTGATCGAATCGGGTTTGCCACCCAATTGAAAATAATGCGTATAAGCCAAATCCTGGTGCTGGTAGCGCGTTTGGGCGTTATTCAAAAATACATCCGTTGCGCTGGTGGTTGCGTTTTGCCCTTCCAGATTGGGTTCTACTTCGATGCCGCCGTTGTCCTCATGTTCGACAGTATTTCTGGAAATTGCCAGAAAGCCTTGATAACGCTGGGCTTTGCCTTTGAGCCAAAAACCGACAGAAAAAGTGGTATTGCGGGTATTTTGATTGGGATATTGATTTTCTGTACCCAATTGGCTGAGCCGATCATAATCAATTGTAAAATTGAGCCCTTTGGCAAAATTGCGACTGAAAGTACTGGTCAGATAACTATCCGCTTGCTCGGAGCCGACCATAAATGAGACATTCGTAAAAGCTTTTTGCAAGCGATAAAAACGCCGCTGCGTAGCAGGCGTCATATACAAATCAAATTGGTGCAAACCTACGTCGAAGCCGCGCCGCCAGGTCGTTTCAAAAACAATGGGTTGATGCGCTGAACCAAGATTGCCAAGGTGCATATAGTCCAAACTGCGCTGGCGCACTGGGTCATATTGTTGAAAATTCGCTAAAGTAGAGTCAGCGAAAGGCGTTTCCTGATTCGGATTATCGGCTAAAAAATAAAAAACACCAACTGTATCGGGTATATCATCAATTTTTTGCTCCAATCGGGAAGAGTCAGGGGCTTGCTGCGTACTGTTCGGAAAAGTGCCTGGAACAGGTGCAGGGCGCTGTGCGTGTGCATTTGCCAGCATCAACAATCCTGTTAATAGCCCAATCAGTCGAGCGAAATTTTTCATAGGTATCGACGGCTTTGGCCGCTGCTAAATGACTACGGCGACTAAAGTCGCCGATACATTATAAATTTAACACCGCCGGATTCATTCCCATTGTAGAGAAGCCACCGTCGTGGTATAAGTTTTGCATTGTCACCGAGCGCGTCAGGTCTGAAAACATAATAACGCAATAATTAGCACAAGCCTCCGCTGAAGCATTGCCCAATGGCGACATTTTATCGGCATAATCAAAAAATTCGGTAAAGCCCTTCACACCGCTACCCGCCGTAGTCATGGTCGGTGATTGCGAAATCGTATTCACCCGCACTTTATTGCGTGTACCAAAGTGATAGCCAAAGCTGCGTGCAAAAGATTCCAGCAAGGCCTTGGACTCTGCCATTTCGCTGTAATCCGGGAACACCCGTTGCGCTGCGATATAAGTTAAAGCCAAAATCGAACCCCAGTCACTCATGGCCTCTTGCTTCCAGAGTACCTGCATCATTTTATGAAAGGAAATCGATGAAATATCGAAGGTCTTGAGCATCCATTCGTGATTGAGATCAGTATATTCCTTGCCTTTGCGCACATTGAGCGACATACCAATGGAGTGCAATACAAAATCCAATTTTCCGCCCAGGGCTTCTTGTGACTTGGTAAATAGATTTGCCAAATCGTCCATCGAAGTTGCGTCTGCGGGAATGATTTCTGCGTTGAGCTTTTCGCCTAATTTGTTGATCTCACCAAAGCGCATTGCCACGGGCGCATTGGTCAAGGTAATTTTTGCGCCTTCTTCTACCACGCGTTCTGCTACTTTCCATGCGATAGATTTTTCGTCCAAAGCGCCAAAAACGACGCCTCTTTTTCCTTGCAATAAGTTGTTTGCCATGTTTTTAAAGTTGAAAAGTTGATAGGTTGAAGGGTTGATTATGTTGGATAAACCATTCATCCCATCAACCTTTCAACCTGATTTTATGCTTCTATCAATTGTCGTGCATTCTCAATCGCTGCATCGCTCGGCGGATTCTGGCTCAGCATGGTCGCAATCGCCCGAATGCGTTCGTCTTTATTCAACTCACGTACTTTTGTGATAACCCGATCATCTTTTTCCACTTTGTAAGCGAAATAATGCGCATCTGCCTTGGATGCCACCTGCGGCGAGTGCGTGATCGTTACAACTTGATGCTGATTCGATAACTTTCGCAAAATATTGCCCATTCGCAAAGCTACATCCCCGGAAACACCTACATCAATTTCGTCAAAAATCAATGTTGGCAAGGGGATCGCGCTGGCAACCAAGGATTTGGTGACCAAAGTCAAGCGCGCCAATTCCCCGCCTGAGGCCACGTCCTTGATCATTTGCATTCGACTACCTTTATTCGCTGCGAATAGAAAATTCAATTCATCTAATCCCGTTGGGCCGATTGCTTCCAATTTTCGCATATCTACTTTGAGTACTGCGTGTTCCATCGAAAGCTGGGTGAGCATTTCTTGTACCTTATTTTCAAAATTAGGCACGACTAAATAGCGCCGCTCGCTCAACATTTGCGCCACATCCCAAAGGTGCGCCTCTTGTTCAGCAATGCGCTTTCGCAAAGTCTCAATCTCGGTAGAAAGGTCGCCAAAATCGCCCAATTGCTGTTGCAAATTCTCTTGAATATCAATCAATTCCTTGACCGAAGCGACGCGATGTTTATTTTGCAAACGATAAATCAAATCCAGGCGATTTTGAATCTCGGTGATACGCTCTGGGTCATACTCGGTTTGCTCTGCAATTTCTTCAAATTCCCCGGAAATATCTTTTAATTCCTCCACCAAGCCATCATAGCGCTCGCTTAGGCGTTGCATTCTTTGTTCGAACTTGCTCACTTGGTGCAGTCGAATACTCAATTCTTCCATCTGGCTCACCAAAGATTGCTCATTCTCACTTAAATATTGAAATGCCGCGTTCATCGTGCGCTTGATCTCTTCGGCGTTGGAAAGCACCGCGATTTCTTGCTCCAGGCGTTCTTGCTCACCTTCGACAAGTTCGGCTTTGTTGAATTCTTCTAACTGAAATTGCAAAAACTCTACTTCTTTCGCCGAAGCTTCATTTCTATGAATCAAATTTTCCAGGCGACGCTTATCTGTTACATATTGGCGATATTCTTCTTCGTAGCCAGCAGCCAGCCTTTTATTGTCGGCCAGCGCATCAATCATGCGCAATTGAAACGAAACATTATGAATATCAAGTGTATCAAATTGCTGATGCAAATCGAGCAGCGCGCTACTTAATTGCTGTAACACATTAAGATTGACCGGGGAATCGTTGATAAAGGCTCTTGATTTGCCGGAAGGCAGAATTTCTCGGCGGATGACGGTCTCATCGTCGTATTCAATGTCGTTATCAATAAAAAAAGTCTTCAATTCGTAGGTTCGAATGTCGAATTGCGCTTCGACGATGCATTTTTCTGCTTCGTTGTACAAAGATTTCGTATCGGCACGATTGCCCATAATCAAGCCCAAAGCGCCCAGCAGGATAGATTTACCAGCGCCCGTCTCACCGGTAATAATAGTCAAACCCTCGGAAAAGTTGACTTCCAGCGATTCGATTATAGCGTAATTTCGGATATGCAGACTTTTGATCATCGTTTTCTGGACACCGCGTTTGCCGCAAAGTTAACAAACACTTTGAAAAGTTTTTTAAACAAAAAGTTGTGCCAAGATAATTTAAATTTTACTTTTCAAAATATACTGATTCTTTATTTTTCACTTGATCTGAATATGTAAATGATCATCATGTCTTGCAGCCTGGCAGCCATGAAAGCGAATTTTATTATTTGTAAGTTTCATGCGGGTTTTCAGATGTGGTTCAATCAGTATTTTATGCACTTGGGATTCTCTTGTTAATATCTGAATGAATGTTTTGGTGCGCTTTTCATCAAATAAAAATTGGTGCTTGCGATGAATCAATCCCATAAAGCGGTTTATATCATATTGCCAATATCCTTTTGATTTACATAAATCGGTTTGATTAATTTCTTCTTCACGAGGCGACTCAAAAACACCGTAACCAGTGAAGGAAGGCTTGCTATTACTGGGTTTACCTGATTTTTTATCCATATAAAAAAAGCTTATATCCAATTTTTTGCCATCATCATGACTCAAATGTGGTAAGAGCGGAAATTCGTTCCAAAAAGGGAAATTAGCATCCAAATAATAAATTTTAGTGCCAGGAAATATTATATTCATTTCTTCTGCGCTGCGCTCCATTGCTTCTTTTAAAGCAGGTTTTACATAATGGCGATTCAATAAGCAATATCCAATATTGGCGGGCTTTACATATTTATTTGAAAAAACAGGCAGTGGCACACGCCCAAATGGAGCAGCTATCATAGGAATAACTAAAAAAGTTATTAAATTATAAAATAAAATAGAAAATGTAATTTTAATTAAATTTCTTGTAATACTATGTTTGATCTTGAGATTAATAAAGTAAAAAACAGGTAGCAAGAGCAATAAAATAAGCCCTCCTATTTGAGTTAAAATCGTTAAAAAACTAAATAAAAATAGCCAACCTAAAATTCTAAGCAATTTCATGCTATAAAATTTAACAAAAAGACAATCTAAGATACCATTTTTCTTCTTTCAGAAATAACGATCTTCCAGCCAAAACTTTAAAAAGTGAATACCTCCCGTCGAGCATTTTTATGGAAAGCTTTAGGTATCAGTTCTTTAGCACCTGCGTTGGGCCAATGCACTTACGATCATTTGCCGCCGTTATTAGAATTGCTTTCGCCCAATGGTGGCGAGTTATTTAGTCCTTTTGCAGGCATGATGATTCGATGGAACGCGATAGATACGGGCAATTTGTTGATTGAGTTTTCCAGCAATGGCGGAGCGCTTTGGACAAAAATAGCAGAAAATGTACCCGCCGAGTCGGGTAATTTCGAATGGACTTTGCCGCGCCGCAATAGCAACCAATGCTTGATCCGTATCAGCGATGAGTCGAATCCTGAATTGAAAGACGAAAGCGATACTTTTTTTAGTGTTTTTGAAACTTATGTAATAAAATTTTCAGAACACCCGGAATTGCAACAAACCAATGGCTTTAAAATACTTACAGAGAGCCCCTTTGGAGGCTTGGCAATACTGCGTTTGAACGAGGATTCCTTCAAAGTTTTTTCCTTGTCTTGCACGCATTTGGGATGCACGGTGGAATGGATGGAAAATAATAAGATTTTCAGTTGCCCTTGTCATGGGTCTTCTTTTAGCAAGGAGGGATGTCTTTTAGGTGGGCCAGCGCAGCAGGCATTGTGGGTATATGAATATAAATTGGACGCTGCTATCAATGAATTAACCATTTATAATCGCTTAAAAGTAGATGCTTGTTGACCCACAGGGCGCCATCAGTTTTTAATTGGCTTATATAACAAAGTATTTTCTGCCCTTTTACTATTAAAATTGATGTAATAACAGTTTTCATTCTTTTACGCATTTTATTGCAGAATAAAAAATCCAAACTTGTCAAATCCGCATTTTTTACGATTTATTAAAGAAATTTACAAATATGTAACAGAATGCTAATATAGCTTTCACCTCCGCTTAATATTCGCATCGGAACTTCGCTTGGCAAAATGCCCTATTTACTCATTCAAAATATTTAATAACTTATGAAAAAAATGTTATTGTCGCTCCTATTGAGCGCATTTACAATCCTTTTGGCTAATGCTCAGGGTACGATTTTCAGTGAGGAGATCGAAATTCCGGTTGGCTACCAGCCTCAACAAATCGTATTACCACCTTCTCCGCTGACTACTCAAGTCATTTTTGTAGGTGGTGTTGATTTGGTGCAAACAACTAAAACGTACGGCAACGAAGCCAGCCAACAATTTGCTAAAGAATGGCACGACTTCATCGGCTTCACACCGGATGCGACAGGCGCATCTCTTGGCTGGGTATCTGTCAACCACGAAATGGTGTACCGTGACGACCGGGTTGGTGACGGTGGCGGTATGACGGTTTTCCGTGTAAAACGCGATGTAAACGGAAATTTGGAAATTGTAGAACAAACCTTGGAAGATGGCCGCAAAGGGAAGTTCTTCAACGTGGACTTCGTCAACACTGTAGGTGAAACAGGTATGAACTGCGGTGGTATCGTTGGTCCTGACGGTCGTATCTGGACGGCAGAAGAATGGTTTCAAGGTAGCAACCGTTCCGTTAATACTGCTTCTATGAGCGGTCCAACCGATAGCGGTTCTTATCCAAAAGGCCCAGGTGGCGCAAGTTCTGCGAATCGTGCAAATCAGGGAGTGCGTGATACAGCTGATTTTGTCATCAAAAGCGATATTCCGGGCTTTGACGGTATAACAATTAAGAAGTTTGAGAACTTCAACTGGATGGTAGAAATTGATCCGCGCCAGGCAAAGGCTATCCGCAAGCAGTACAACTGGGGTAAGCAAGGTTTTGAGGCTGGTTCGATCACCAACGACAACAAAACGGTTTACTTGGGTGTAGATGCAACGCCAGCTTTCTGGGGTAAGTTCGAAGCCGATGTAGCGGGCGATTTCACAAAAGGTAAGTTGTTTGTTTACAAAGCGAGCAACCCACAAGGGCAGCGTTGGGTACAAATTGACAATGGCAGCATTGATAAAATGTTGAATTTTGATGCGCAAGCATTAGCAGTAGGCGCTACCATGTACAACCGCATTGAATGGACTGCTATTGACCGCAAAACGGGTAAAATTTATTGGACAGAAACCGGTGCAGATGGACTTGGACCACTGTGGTCTGATGACGCTGCAAACGGCGGTACTTATGACCCTTATCACATCGCAAGAGCGACTGCAAAGGGTTTGACGGGTCCTGGCGATGCAAATTACAAAGATTATTATGGTCGTGTTTGGGTATATGACCCTGCTACTAACTACAACAGCGTCTTGATTGAAGGAGGCCCCGATTGGGATCAATCAACCAGCCCAACAGAAGCGAATTATCCGAAAAAACATCTATCTAACCCAGATGGCTTGCAAGTAATCGAAATTGATGGCAAATCCTTTGCGGTTATTGAGGAAGACTTGAATGGTATTTCCTTTGGCCGTATGCCTGCAGGTGCAAGCCGCCCTGTTTGCGAAGCATGGTTGCTCGATCTAAGCATTGATAATCCTACAGTAGATGATTTAAT
>JANRME010000243.1:0-2953 GCA_033761835.1 Saprospiraceae bacterium | reverse complement strand
GGTATCCAAAATCGCTTTGTACTAAATCAAAATTAAAACGAACAAGATTTAATTTAGCTGCCTAAGATAGAGTTGAATTGTATTTTGGAGGCCATAGTAGAGTGCATCGCATATAAGTGCATGACCAATAGATACTTCCAGCAATCCAGGAACGGAATCTTTGTAATACTTCAGATTTTGTAAATTCAGGTCATGCCCAGCGTTGATGCCAATTCCAATCTCGTTTGCCAGCTTGGCGCAGCGGGTATGTGCCTCTACTGCTTTGGCAGGATTTGACAAAAATTCGTGCGCGTAATGCCCTGTATAAAATTCTATTCTATCTGCATTTGCTTTCTTTGCACCTTCTACAAATCGCTCCGCTGCATCTACAAAAATGGATACCCGGACACCTGCTTCTTGAAGCTGCGCAATAATATCTGTCAAAAAATCTTTATGCTTGATCGTATCCCAACCTTGGTCAGAAGTGAGCGCGCCAGGGGCGTCCGGCACAAGCGTACATTGGTGTGGCCGCGTATCTAATACTAATTTCAGAAAATCGGGTGTAGGATTACCTTCTACATTAAACTCGGTGGTCACTATTTTTTTCAAAGCAGGTACATCGGCGTAGCGAATATGGCGCTCGTCGGGCCGCGGATGCACGGTAATACCTTGTGCACCAAAGGTTTCGCAATCTTTAGCTACTTGAATTATATCTGGTAAATTCCCGCCGCGTGAATTACGAATGAGCGCTACTTTATTAATATTGACGCTTAATTTTGTGTTCATGTAAATATTGGTATTATGGTGTTATGGCGGTGTAATATTTTTATTAAAAGATATAATATTATGTAATACATTAATATTATCTAAAAAACCATAACACTATGAAATTGCAAAAATGAAAAATTGAACTAATTTTACGAAAAACACAAGGAATGGATTTTCAAAATGAAACACCTCCTGCTTCAAACAGTTTTGAATGGCCACCATTTGTTGTATTGCTGTTGCTGGTTGTAGCTACGATCGTAGGAAGCCTTATTGGTGGTGGTTTGGCTTATTCTTGGGCAAGAATGCAAGGGTTCGATTTGCAAACTTTGATCCATGATTTTGATAAAAATAGCCCTGGTAACGAGCGCGATGCACTAAGAATCGTCAATTTGCTGAGTCATTTTGCTTCGTTCACCTTATCTTCTTTGGCCGTCGTGCTTTTGGTGTATAAAAAAAGATGGATTTCCTATTTTCAATTGCAAAAACTACCGAATAGTTCTATTTTAATAGTCGGCATTTTCTTCATTTTGGTCGCTTTTCCTTTAGTGCAACTCACTTATTGGTTGAATAGCCAATTACCAATGCCCACTTGGGCTACCGATCTGGAAAAGGCCGCCGAAGAGATGATCAAAGGAATCCTGGTGATGAAAACGCCCGGCGAATTTGTATTGAACTTATTGGTTATCGCGGTTTTGCCGGCTATCGGAGAAGAATTGCTTTTTAGAGGCATTGTACAGCAGCAATTGCAGCGCGCGCTAAACCGCCCTGTGCTTGCGATTTGGCTGACGGCCATTATTTTCAGTGCTATCCATATGCAGTTTGCAGGATTTATTCCTCGCGTGGTGCTTGGCGCTACGCTTGGTTATTTGTTTTATTGGACGAAAAATCTTTGGATGCCCATTTTGGCGCATTTTATAACGAATGCTATGCAAGTGATTGCAGAGTACGCTTCCGGAGGGAAATTGTCGCAGGCAGAATTGGAAAAACCGGATGGCGCGAATTGGGCCTTAGGTATTTTATCTTTGGTACTAACAGTGGCGATTGGTTATTATCTTTGGTGGACGAAAAGACGTAGGGACTTAGAAGCTTAGGGGCCGAGAGACGCAGAGATGGCGCGATTGGGAGGTGGGGTGATTGTGAGAATTAGTGACTTTGATAGATCAGCATAAAATGAAAAGTCGGGTTTATACTTCTATTATTTTTGTATTGGTGATGCTGGGAGGTGTTTATCTCAGCGAATATACTTTTGTGTTACTTTTTGGCGTGATTGCTTTGCTATGCCTGTGGGAGTTCTATCAAATCTTGCAGATGGAGGGCATTTTGCGCAGAGTTTTAAGCACTTTGCTGGGGATTGCCACTTATGTAGTCGTCGCGGTATTTCAACTCACCGCCATTGACGCGGAAGCATCTTCATTTGTCACCTTATTATTGCTGTTTATCCCCCTGGTTTATATGTTCTTCATTTTTGAGTTGTATAGTGGTTCACAAACACCTTTTCACAATATTGCCACATCCATGCTGGGCATCGTTTATATTGGCTTGCCTTTCACGCTCTTAGAATGGATTGCTTTGGACGATGGCTACCAGCCAAATATCGTTTGCGGGTTGATGATTTTAAATTGGATCAATGATACAGCGGCTTATCTCATTGGATCTCGAAGGGGCAAAACATTATTATTACCGCGCATTTCACCAAAAAAAACCTGGGAAGGTACGATTGGCGGAGCTAATTTCACTTTAATTACTACCGTTGGCTTGACGATTCTAATGCCGCAGCTTCGCGCTATTGATTGGGTCGTATTAGCAATAATTGTAATAGTATTTGGTACATTGGGCGATTTGGTGGAATCGATGCTCAAGCGGAGCTTACAAACAAAAGACTCCGGTAATCTGTTGCCCGGGCACGGCGGTTTGCTGGATCGATTCGATTCCTTTATTTTTATATTGCCTTTTGCAACATTATATTTGATTTGGGTTCGATGATTTCAAAGTGGGAAATCGGAAATCGGAAGTGGGAATGCTTAAAATTTAGGTTTTATTTAAAGCCTACTTCTAACTTCGTACCTCCAACTTTATAACTCTTTTATCCAAAATCTTAAAGGCTTCGGCGTATCCTTCTCTTCATCCATATCTTTCCAAACCATGTAGCAATATAGATCCGTTGGCTGAAATCCTCGTTTTTTCCAAAAATCGTCTAAAGGAATAT